>JAQUCQ010000079.1 GCA_028686145.1 Desulfuromonadaceae bacterium
CCAGTGAGGATTTGCCGCAGCCGCGTTCTCCCCAGAGCAGAACATTATTGGCAGGAAGTGACTCCACAAACTGTCTAGTATTGCGGATAACCTCATCCCGGATATCATCAATGCCGACCAGTTCACCAAGGTCAAACAGATGCGGATGAGTCACCGCAATCAGTCGCCCGGTATTTCCCGTTTTTTCCCATCGAAAAGCAAGATTGTTGTCTAAATTGACAGGCTGCTCTTCAACAGGTGCCAGGCGATCAACCAATGCTTCAATTTTGTCAAGCAGCACGTCAAGCTTATCAAACTTACTATCCATATGCATCCCGGCCTTTATATACTCAGTGAAAACGTTAGCGAGACACTCTGTTTTCCCCGTCAAAAACTAATGTGTAGTTCAGCGTGCTAACATCCACAACCGCAGTTATGGCAGACTTTTCTGAATTCACTGGACGGGGCAATCGTTTCAGGAGCAAAAGCAACTCGTCTGACAGCTGTCCCGATATCTTCCATAATATTCAACCCTTGGCTTTTCCCAATAACATGCCCCACGCACTGATTGCCATGACCATCTTGCAGAGAAGATATTTTAACCACATTCAACAGATCGGCATAACTGTTAATGGTGACAACTGCGTCCCGGTTGCGCACAACAGACAAAATCACCCCCAACCGTTCCAGATCTCTACTCAGTTCAGTCAAAAAGTTCTGAAACTGTTGGCCATCGAAATCAAAACACCAATCATTTCTCAGGTAATTCTGGTTATAGATCGTGATCACCATCTGTTTTATATTCATTTGCGCCATTATTATCACTCCGTATCAGCTGTCACAATGTTGCCTTGCACATTGCATCCCACGCCACAAATCCATCTCCGGTAAGATTCAGAAATGAATCGATCCGTTGGCGGTAGAAATCAAGCTGCCCGGCCTCATCAAGTAAATATGTGAGTTCTTCAAAAGAAATCAGATGTTGGCGGTGCATAAACCGATACAATTCGGCAAGTGCCGTCAGGTGACGTTGCAAAGCAACGAACTCCGGATCCAGGGTATGAGTAATAAACCAGGAACCGGCAAATTTAGTGATTATCCCAGGCTGGGGACGGACAATATTTTGACGACCAAAATCAATCAGGTAATCCCGCAGATAGAGATCGGCACTAAAGGCAAGTTCGGAAGCTTGTTCAGCCGCCATACCCTGTTGTTGGAGAAACAGATAAAATTGTTTCAGAATTTGTTGACAGCGACCGTCAACCTGCAGTTCCTCGTCTATTGTTTCAAACTCGAAATCATCATGTACAAATTCAATTACGGGATTCTGGGTCATCATTTCAGCACTCACTTCAGGCAGGATTGAGCTCCAGCAGCTCTTTGTGGGTAAAACGGCCATTCTTCTGGATCAGGACATCATCGAACCAGATTTCACCATCGGCAAGAATCCGCACCAGATCCCAGTGTACTGAGGACCGGTTGCCATTATCACACTCGTCATACGCCTGCCCGGGAGTGAAGTGAATTGATCCAAAAATCTTTTCATCAAAAAGAATATTACGCATTGGCCGGCGAATCCCCGGATTGACACCAATCGCAAATTCTCCAATGTAACGGGATCCTTCATCGGCATCCAGTATTTTGTTAAGGGCTGCATCCATATCACCTTCAGCTGAGGCCTTGATTATTTTGCCATCAGCAAATTCGAAGCGGACACCATTATATTCTCTCCCTTGGTAAATACTCGGGCAGTTATAGCGGATATGCCCTTGAACAGAGTGTTTAACCGGGGCAGTAAACACTTCACCGTCCGGCATATTAAGACGGCCATCGCACTTGATGCCGGGCAGACCATCAATACTGAAACGGAGGTCTGTATCAGGAGCTAAGATCCGCACCATTTTTGTTCGGTCAATCAGCCTCTTAAGCTTCTCCTGCTTTTTTGATTCAGCTTTCCAGTCGATACAGCAAGCCGAAAAGAGGTACTCCTCATATTCATCAAGGCTCATGCAAGCTTCCTGGGCAGCAGCATGGGTTGGATAACGGGTCACACACCAGCGGGTATGCTTGACCCGCTGGTCGACCAAGGGCCTGGTAAGCTTTGAGTATGAAACCACCGCATCCTGGCGCGCATTAGCCATGACCATTGAATTATTACCGGCAGAAATACCAATATAGACGGTCACATTTTTATAGAAATCCAGTTTATGTTGTGGAAAATAATCAAGCTGCTGCTTAGTAGCAGTATTGTAGAAGAAACGATCAATGTCCGGTACTGAAAAGTTGTATTCAACATACTTGGCACCGCGCTTAAGACAGAGCACATACAGTTCCTTAACCAGCGGTAGCGATTCAAGACCGGCAGCGTTTATAAGAACAACGTCACCCTTCTTTACCCTGGTAGAATAATCAACCAGTATCTCAGCAAACTGACTAATTCTGGGATCGTTCATCTGTATCCCTCCGGATAGTAGGAAATTTAATGCATCATCATTCTGGTAACGCCAAGGACAAGGCCACTTTGCGGACCGGCCAACAGATGCACGCCCATCCCAAGAACCGGAGAAATAACGTACGAAAATATGTCGGTAAAAAACACCAGCACGATAATAATTATCATCCCGTACGGTTCAATGCGGGACCACGCAGCGGCCTGCCTGTACGGCAGTAATCCGACCAACACTCGGCCCCCATCAAGAGGTGGCACCGGTATCATGTTGAAGATCGCCAAGAGCAGATTTATATACACAGAAAAAGCCAGCATCAGAATTACCGGCTGCACCAACATGGCAAGCGGCGAACCGGGAGCAGACGTAGTGTCAAATACCGCGAGACCTCGAAGCAGCAATGCCGAGACCGTCGCCAGCATAATATTAGTAATTGGTCCAGCGGCCGCCACCCAAATCATGTCACGTTTGGGATTACGGAGATTGCTAAACACGACCGGCACTGGTTTGGCCCAGCCAATTCCAATAAAGAAAATCATCAGGGTACCAATGATATCAATATGCTTAATAGGGTTCAGTGTCAGGCGCCCCATCATCTTGGCTGTCGGATCACCAAAACGTGAAGCGACATAGCCATGAGAGACTTCGTGGCACACAATTGCCAACATACCGGGTACAAGCATTACTGAAAGCTTAAAGAAGAAACTATCCATCAGGAGTCCTTTAAAATCTAATAAATCTACACTTCTTCTAACAGAGTGGGCCACTAAAGTCAATTGCACACCACCACCCATAAACGCATTAAAGGTGGGATCGCTCCCACCTTTAATATTTATAATAGCACTAAGATATCAGCAACTTAACCTAGCAGGCTATTTCACACGGCTGAGCTTCCCTTTTTGCCAGTAACAAAGCCACAGTCTCGGGCAAAATTACATCAAAAACCCTTCCTGTGAATCGGCATGGTGACTTAACCCACTAGCGACGTCCAAAATGAACCCATGTTACAACTCAAATTACCGACAAATTAGTTAGTAAAGAAATTCAGGTGGGGCGCCATTCATTGCCGATGTAGGGTTAGAATTAGAATTTGATTCATGAGCTACGTCCCCCCTATGGTTTCCTTTCACCAGTTTTGTCTGTCAAATTCATTGGGGTATGAACTCGAGCGGGCTGTTCCATTTTTGTGCCAATTTTAAGGCATTCCCCGATGGAACCTTTTGCGCAAATACTCTTGTCAACCCAGATGGCACCATCAAGAACAGCCTGATCAAGTTTAGCGGCGGTCAGTGCCGACTGATAGAAGCTTGCCATTTTTAGGTTTGCTCCGGTCATGTCAACCCGTTCAAGATTAGAACCCATCATGTTGGCGCGCTCGAGATTGGATCCCCTCATGTTTGCGCCTTCAAGACTGCAATCGCTCAAGTCCAACCCAACAAGATTGAGTCCGCTCATATTTCTGCCGGCAAGGTTTCGTGTAGTCCTTAAAATTTCAGTGATCTGTTTAAAGGATAGCTTTTCGCCTGGTTTCGGTTCATTCAAGATTGCATTTTTTGTATCAGGTACTGTTGTTGCCGAAACATCGGGTGTTGTGACGGTAGTACCCTGATCGGAGTTGGCGTAGCCCTCCTGGGCCAGAGCTGGCGATTGTGCTGAAAACATGCCAATAATCGCCAGAAACAGATACATCTTAATGATTGCTCTCAATTTCAGTGTCATATAATACCCCTTTTGAATTGAGCCTAGTGATCATTTAATACGGAACGAAAAGTGAGACAAGATTTTACAGTACAGTCAACTTTTGACCTCCTGAAATAACGGCAACGCGGCGCAGCGAAGAAGCGCAGCAAAGACAGAAATCACAGCAATATATGCAATCAGCAAAACTAGTGAATATTCTCAATCAATTATACCTTACCCCTGCGGTGCACACAATACATCTTCCATCTCTCGGCTTTAGCAAAAAAAATGGCAGTTTCGCTATACGGTAAGAGACATCAATCTATTCAAGACATTAGATACGCAAAAAGGCGGGAGCAAGCTCCCGCCTTTCATAGCTGCAAGTATACAGATTGGAATTTTAATTAAATGTCATAGTACAGTTCAAACTCAAGAGGTACCGGACGCATGCGAACAGGATTCACTTCTGCTTCGGTCTTGTACTCGATCCACTTTTCGATGACGTCAGGAGTAAACACATCACCTTTCAGAAGGAATTCATAGTCATCATTGAGGCATTTCAGCGCTTCTTCAAGAGTGCCCGGTGCAGATGGAATATCTTTCAATTCTTCAGGTGACAGTCCGTAAATATCCTTATCAAGCGGTTGGCCGGGATCAATCTTGTTTTCAATGCCGTCCAGACCAGCCATTAACATGGCAGCAAAGGCAAGGTATCCGTTGCAGGAAGGATCGGGAGTACGGTATTCAACCCGCTTGGATTTGGGGTTATTCGAAAACATGGGAATGCGCAGAGACGCTGAGCGATTACGGGCAGAGTATGCCATGTTAACCGGTGCTTCAAAGCCAGGGACCAGTCGCTTGTAAGAGTTGGTGGTCGGGTTGGTAAAGGCACAGAGAGCCTTTGCATGCTTGATAATCCCGCCAATGTACCAGAGAGCCATCTGGGAAAGCCCACCGTATTTATCTCCGGCAAACAGATTTTGTCCATCTTTCCAGATTGACTGATGACAATGCATCCCGGAACCGTTATCGCCGTAAAGTGGCTTAGGCATAAAGGTTGCGGTTTTGCCGTTACGGTTTGCCACATTTTTTACAACATATTTGAACCACTGCAGATCGTCAGCCATACTGACCAAAGAGTTGAAACGCATATCAATTTCTGCCTGGCCACCCGTAGCAACCTCGTGATGCTGGCACTCAACCCGGATACCAACATTCTGAAGCTCTTCAACCATTTCGTTGCGAAGATCGTTTTGTGAATCTGTAGGTGAAACAGGGAAATATCCTTCTTTGTGGCGTGGTTTGTAACCAAGGTTAGGGAATTCTTCGCGACCGGTATTCCAGGCACCTTCTACGGAATCAACTGCATAGAAGGACTGATTCGCGCTGGAATCATAACGCACATCGTCAAAAATAAAAAATTCTGCTTCAGGACCAAAGAATGCAGTATCACCTATTCCAGTTGATTTAAGATAAGCTTCTGCCTTAATCGCGATATTACGTGGATCGCGGGTATATCCTTCCTTCGTAATAGGGTCAAAAATATTGCAAATCAGTGAAAGTGTTGGAATTTTTACGAAAGGATCCATTTTAGCAGTTTTGGGATCAGGCACAATGATCATGTCGGAGGCGTGAATCGGCTGCCATCCACGAATAGAAGAACCGTCGAAACCCTGACCTTCTTCAAAGGTATCCTCGCTGAACTCACTCATCGGTACGGAAAAATGCTGCCAGATACCTACAAAGTCCATAAATTTAAAATCAACCATCTTCGCGCCATTCTCAATGGCAAATTCTACTACTTGCTTCGGGGTCATCTGTTGCTCCTTTCGAAATTTTAATTATTTACAGTGCGTCTTCTCCGGTTTCACCCGTTCTGATACGAATTACTTCTTCTACAGTGGTAACAAATATTTTCCCATCGCCAATTCGACCGGTCTTAGCAGACTTTTCGATTGTTTCAACAACTTGTGGAAGGATTGAATCCGCCACAATGATTTCTATCTTAATTTTGGGGATAAAATCAACTACATATTCTGCTCCCCGATACAGCTCTGTGTGACCCTTCTGACGTCCAAATCCTTTAACTTCACTTATTGTAATTCCTTGAATACCGATTTCATTCAATGCTTCCTTTACTTCATCCAGCTTGAACGGCTTTATGATCGCTTCAACTTTTTTCACGACATTACCCTCCCGTTACATGAGATTTATGAAAGCAAGGAAAAACAGGCTTCATGAGACAGATCCCCAAGTCTGTTCATTGCCTCAAAAGCAAGCTCCTTGCCAATTATTATCTGGTTACTTAATAAACGTAGATTTGGATAGTTAGAAAATATACTACCAGTGGCACAGCATTTGTTATGCACCAAACTGCACAATAAACAGGCACACGCAAACCATAGTTGCCCACAATACAGGCACACTCAGTTTAATAACCTTCAGATATTGATATCCTTAAGCTCCTTGATTATCTCAACTTGACGCTGGTTAATATAGTATGCAATTTGCTGTTGAGAATGTTTTTCCGCATGAAGTTCCACTATACAGGTAAATGGAGCGTTCGTACCAATAATTTTGACAATTGTCGCGCTCATGCCTACCTCAAAAATGGAGTTGCCGGTAAGGTCAGGCAGTTTCAAAAACATGTTGATATCAAGGCCCGGCACGAGAAGGTCATCAGACATAGTACTGATGGCGGCCCCTCCAAGTGAAATATCTTTTACTTTACCCTTTAAAACATCTCCTTCAAAAAGCAGCTCCGCCTCAACCGGGTTATCAAGAAGGACCCGCACGAACCGTCTCATATCTGAGCGGATTTTTGCATATCCAAAATTGCACAGAATAACACGTTTTTTTGCGGAACTTACATAAAATGCTTCACCAATCATATCTTCTGAAAATGTGCTCAAACTATGTGAATAAATAAGCGTTTTTTTCTCTATATTAATAACTTTGGCTTGATACTCATGAACATCAAACTCTGCCATTTCGTTTTCAACAGTCAGCAAGGTTGCATTGTATGAAACAGGAATTTCTTTGTAGTAGTTTAAAAATGAAAATTGCTGCCCGATCATTCCCTGCAAAAACTGAAGAATAACCAGTGCATCTTCTCGTTCAGTCCCCCGCACGGCTTTGTCGTAATATGGAAACACCCCAAGCACCCCGACGATGATGAATTGAACTATTTTTTTAAATAGGATATAAATGGAGAATGAATTTAACTATCAGAAAATGTTCCGAACAACAAGCACAATTGACATACTCTGTTAAAGAGTCTCACCAGTTCCGGCACAAATTCTTCTACATGCGTACACTGCCTTTGACCATTATCTTCTGCCTGGTCAGCTCTTTTTCAGGAGCGGATATCTATCGTTTTGTCACGGTCGATGGAGTTGAAACTTTTACCGATGCGCCCAGCAACAAAAGCGCCACGGTTGTTATCAAGGACCGTTCAACATCCGGAAGCAAGCGCCACAGATCAGTCAAGAAACAAAAAACTCATACCATTTCACTCGATGAAGTTGTCCAAAAGACTGTTTCCGCAACGTTTCAACCACCCGGAGTTGAGCGAAGCGACTTTAAACCGCACCTGCCGAACGTCGGAGGAACGATAACTTCACAAGTCGGAATGAGAATAGATCCGATTGATGGGACATGGCGCCATCACAACGGTATTGATATAGCTATTCCCACCGGTACCCCGGTCAGACCGGTTGCCTCCGGCACGGTCGTTTACAGTGGTAATCGCTCCGGATATGGCAACACTGTCATCGTCGAACATGACAACGGCATCGTTACCTTGTACGCACACAACAGCCGCATTTTAGTAATCGAGGGGGAAGCGGTGACCCCCGAAAGCACTCTGGCGTTTTCGGGCTCAACCGGAAGATCAACCGGGCCGCATCTTCACTTTGAGGCGTGGCAGGACGGAACAAATGTCACCAAGGCTTTTCTCCCCGACAGTGGCATGACATTACCGAAGTCAACACTGGTCGCCAGCAGCCATCGAGAGTCCCATTTCCGAAGAGAAACGCTTTCAGACGGCTCGATCCTGTTTACCAATATTCCTCCATCAACACCCTGATGCACGATCAGATCGAAAAATACTCTGCCAAACTGATTTCAGACCGTTCAGCACAAGCCGGGCAGATTGCTTTTGCCGCCCAGGATGACGAAATAATTTCAAACGGTGAACTGCGTTTGGCTTCACTGTTAGAAACAATACTTTCTCGCCTGGATTGCCTCGCAATTGCTGCGGCTGCACCTTCTCTCCCTTTTGCCGATTTTCTCATTCAGAGAGCTGCATGCCATGAGCATGAAATTGTCCCCCGCGACACCGAAACCCGTACATTTCTGCATGATATTCCAATTGTACGAAAAAGTGAGACCGGCGCTTTTCCGGCGGAGATAATTGCCGAACTACTGGGGAACCGCAAAGGAATTGTTGTCGAAGGGGTCGGGATTATTGCTGCCGGAGCATTAACCATTGAGCAGGCCTATATCAACTGGTCCTCGGTCTTCCATTCAACATATATAAAATATCTTGAAGATCTGCTCGAAGACGGCTTCAAACTGCCGGGTGAAGAAGATGCATTTAATCATTTTCGCCGCAAAATGCTTGTTCCACTTTCATCTGATGGCCTCGAATTTCGTGAAGGCCCTTTTTATGGAAAAAAAGACATTCTGGAAGAGATGGCACGTGTCGGCTCATATACCGTCAAGCGTCATCTGGTTGATTCGTTTTTCGGCAACATTTCATATTCAAGCGGAAATCTGATCTATATATCACAGACTGCATCCAGCCTGGACGATCTTCCCGGATATATTGATCCGGTCCCCGTTCAAAACTGCTCAACAGTTGGAATAACCGCCTCCAGTGAACTGGTCGCTCACCGTTCCATTTTTGAAGCAACCGGCTGCCTCGCCATTTTGCACGGCCATCCGCGCTTCGCAGTCATTATGAGCATGATATGCACTGAAAAAGAGTCGTGCCGCGTTACAGACTGCTGGAAAGATTGCTCTAAAGTTCGTTTTTTGGGAGAGACGCCAGTGGTGGCAGGAGAAATTGGCGCCGGCGGCATTGCAAAGAATGTCCCGCCGGTGATCGGAAAAACTGGGTCAGCTATTGTCTACGGCCATGGTGTATTCAGCATCGGTATGACCGATTACCGCGAAGCGTTCCAGGCGTTGGTTGATGTCGAGAACTGGTGTCGCTCAGAATATTTCAGGCTGATTGACGAAAAGGTAACAAAAATCTAGCTCCGCACTTTCCTGGCGATTTCAAACAACGCAATCCCTCCGGCAACCGAGGCATTCAGGGAGCTTACCCCGCCGTACTGCGGAATCGACATCACAATATCGCACTGCTTGCGCACTAACGGTCTGATCCCCTCACCTTCTCCTCCAACAACCAAAGCAATGTTCCCTGAAAAGTCTGTATCATAGAGTGACTGCTTGGCAGAGCCATCAAGCCCGTACACCCAGTAGCCAAGTTTTTTCAGTGTTTCAAGCGTTTGGGCAATATTAGTAACCATGGCCACCGGAACGGTTTCTACAGCACCAGCCGAGGTTTTCTCAGCAGCGGCAGTGACACCACAGGCACGGTCTTTGGGAATAATGACGCCATTTACACCAGCACAGGCGGCCGAACGAATTAATGCGCCCAGATTGTGAGGGTCCTGAAGAGCATCGAGAACCAGAATAAATCCAGTCGAACCGGACTGGTTGATAGTTGTCAACAGATCATCAAAATCGGCATACATGAAGGGTTCAACTTCAAGAGCAATACCCTGATGGTGTGAAGAGGCACACATCCTGGTAAGATCTCCTTTATCCCGGCGATGTACCGAGACTCCCCGCTCCTCTGCCAATTTAATAATCTTTTCAACCCGATGATCAGTCGCATTGATCTGTATATACAGGTTGAAAGCGCCACGTGCCCCCTGAAGAGATTCTCGTACCGGGTTAACGCCAAATATCAGTTCGCCTTTCATGCCGCACCATCCGTGATCTCGGCAGCGATCAATTCTGCCGCTTGACCGGGATTCTCCGCTTTAGCAATTGGACGGCCAATTACCAGATAGTCCGCTCCTGCTGAAATTGCCTCTGTCGGAGTCATAATACGCTTTTGATCATCGACGGCGGCAAAAGATGGACGTACCCCGGGAGTAACTATCAAAAAATCGGGTCCGCACGCCTCTCTGATCAAACCTATCTCAAGCGGTGAGGCAACAACACCATCCATGCCGGATGCCTTGGCAAGCCGCGCCAGACGCACGACCATATCCTGAACTGTATGTTCGATTCCCACCTGGCGTAGCGTTTGAGTAGTAGATGAGGTCAGAATCGTTACCGCAAGAAGTCGGGGACGCTCCGCATCGTTAAACTCCTTGTGCACGGCCGTCACGGCAGCTTCCATCATTTCGACGCCACCCAACGCATGTAAATTGGCCAGTTGGACTCCAAGCCGGGCAGCTTCCAGCATCGCACTTGCAACGGTATTCGGAATGTCATGATATTTCAGATCAAGAAAAACCTGGCCTCCATGGCGCTGAACAGCCTTGACCGCAGCAGGCCCGCAGGAGGTAAACAGCTCCTTGCCGACCTTGAACATACCAATTTTACCCGCCAATGTGTCGGCCCAGCGGTCTATATCGTTCAGGCCATGGACATCCAAGGCAAATATGATTTTATTTCGTGCTTCTTCAGCTGTCATTGTATCCTCATTTCATGAATTCTAAAGCAGCAGCAGTGATTCCTTCCGCATCAATCCCGACATCCTTGCGCAGCTGGGCCTGACTCCCCTGTTCAATATAGTGATCGGGAAGACCAAGGCGCCGCACCTTCACATCCTGCAAGTTAT
>JAQUCQ010000080.1 GCA_028686145.1 Desulfuromonadaceae bacterium
ATTTTCCATCGGTAGCATGTTTTAGTAATTTTGTGTCGGAGCGGTTCTTGCCGCTCCGACACCTTCTATTCATACAGTTTTTAAGGGCATGATCGCCCACACACATTTAAAGGAGAAGCATTCATGAAACGGATTATTCTGGCAGGTATCGTAGCGGCGTGCATTGCGTCAACATCTGTTTTTGCCGCTGACCTCAAACTCGGCTATATCGACATGCAGCGTGCGCTGACAACTTCTGACGCAGGAAAAGAAGCGAAGGAACAGCTTGCGACCAAAGTCAAGAAATTCCAGGATGAGATCAATGTAAAACAGGAAGAACTCAAAAAATTAAAAGAAGAGTTGGAAAAACAAGGAACAATGCTTTCTGATTCATCTCGTGCAGCTAAAGAGAAGGACTACCAGAACAAACTGAAGGATTTTCAGCGTTTTACCAAGGATGCTCAGGACGAACTGCAGGGCAAGGACGAGGAGCTTACCCGCAGAATCTTGGAAGGGATGGAGAAAGTTATCAAGGAATATGGCCAACAGAATGGCTACACCTTCATCTTTGTAAAGAACGAGAGCATGTTGTTTGTTGACGAGAAGGCTGATCTGACCGATGCCGTACTGAAGTTGTTCAATTCGAGCAGAAAGAAGTAATATAATGGCACTTACACGAACAGTTACAGAGCTTGCCGAGTATCTTGGCGGCATTGTGCATGGAGACGGGAATGTTACAATTTCCAGCCTGGGGCCACTCGACAGCGCCGGTCCTGACTCCCTGACATTTCTTGCAAACCCGAAATATGCTTCCAAGGTTGCAGAAACGTCTGCCGGAGCTGTTCTTATGGCACCGGGCGCCGAGCGCTACGGGCGCACTATTATTGAAGTCGCCAACCCGTATCTCGGTTTTGCCAAATTACTGACACTTTTCTACACCAAACCACACGAAGCGGTAGGTGTGCTGCCGTCAGCAATTGTCAGCGATACGGCAACTATTGGCGAAGGAGCCAGTATTTATCCTGGTGCCTGCATCGGTAAGAATGTTGTCGTCGGAGAGCGCACTGTCATTTATTCGGGAGCAGTACTCTATGACAACGTCATTATCGGCGAAGACTGCACCATCCACGCAAACACTGTTATCCGTGAACGCTGCCGAATCGGCAACCGCTGCATTATTCAACCCGGAGCCGTAATCGGTTCTGACGGTTTCGGATATGCGCCCGATGGCAGCAGTTATTATCGCATCCCTCAGATCGGTATTGTC
The DNA here is from genome assembly GCA_028686145.1 of Desulfuromonadaceae bacterium. Taxonomy (GTDB): domain Bacteria; phylum Desulfobacterota; class Desulfuromonadia; order Geobacterales; family Pseudopelobacteraceae; genus JACRCG01. Next base: position 1,247 of record JAQUCQ010000080.1, read on the forward strand.
GTAGTTGAAGATGACGTGGAGATCGGGGCAAATACTTGCATAGACAGGGCAGCCATTGAAGTGACACGAATTCGCCGCGGTACAAAACTAGACAATCTGGTGCAGATTGCCCACAATTGCCAAATTGGCGAAGACTGCATGATCGTATCTCAAGTTGGCATTTCAGGGAGTACAAAGATCGGCAATCATGTCACTCTGGCTGGTCAAGTCGGCGTCGCCGGCCATCTTACAATCGGTGACAATGTCGTGGTTGGGGCCCAATCCGGCGTACCCAGCTCATTGCCGGCAAATGCCGCCTATAGCGGTTCACCAACCATGCCGCATAAAGAATGGCTTAAATCCGCCATGACTGTGCCGCGGTTGCCGGAATTGAAAAAAACGGTTTCGACTCTTGAGAAGCGGGTTGCTGAGCTGGAAGCCAAATTAAAACTGATTAGCCAGGGGAGTTAATATGCAATTGGATATCAACGAGATCATGAAAATCCTTCCGCATCGTTATCCATTTTTGATGGTTGACCGGATTATTGAAGGAGAACATGGGAAACGCTGCGTAGGCATAAAAAATATTACGATCAATGAACCGTTTTTTCAGGGGCACTTTCCCGGTCACCCGGTTATGCCGGGTGTTCTGATTATTGAGGCCATGGCTCAGGTGGCCGGCATCATGGCATATCTCGCTTCCGATGAAGCCACCCGCGCCAAGGTAACCTACTTTATGGCCATTGATAATGCCCGTTTCCGTAAACCGGTGATGCCCGGCGATCAGCTACGCATTGAGGTCACGACGACGATGAATCGCAGAGGTATCTGGGGAGTAGCCGGAAAAGCTTTTGTTGGTGACGCCCTAGTAACTGAAGCCGACCTCAAGGCAACGTTTGCGAACTCACCGGAATAACACTCTATTCCTTTCAATAGCAGAGTAACATCACGGAGAAATTAATTATGATCCACCCGACTGCAATAATAGATTCATCAGCCTCCCTGGCGGCAGATGTGGAAGTAGGACCATACGCCATCATCGGCAAACATGTCACCATTAGCACTGGGACCACTGTCGGCGCTCATGCCGTCATAGGTGATTGGACTGAAATCGGCGAAAACAACCAAATTTTCTCCCAATCTTCCGTCGGTGCTCCTCCTCAGGATCTCAAATACCGTGGAGAGGAGTGCTGGACCAGGATCGGCAACAACAATATGATTCGCGAATTTGCCACGATCCATCGCGGTACGACAACCGGTCACGCAGAGACGGTTATCGGCAACGACAACCTCTTTATGGCCTATTCACACGTTGCTCATGACTGTATTGTTGGCAATGGAGTTGTTATGGCCAACGTAGCAACACTTGCCGGCCATGTTACCATTGAAGACAATGTCATAATCGGCGGGTTGGTTGCCGTTCACCAGTTTTCCACAATTGGAAGAAATGCCATGATTGGCGGCGGTACAATGGTCGGCATGGACATCCTCCCCTATACGATCGCTACTTCCAGCAAAAGGGAAGCAAAACTGCGCGGGCTCAACCTTATTGGCCTCAAACGGCGTGGTTTTTCCGAAGAGACTATCAACAATCTGAAAAAAACCTATAAAACTCTTTTCATGGCAGGCTTGAAACTTCCCGACGCGATCATCCGGATAAAAAAAGAAATCAAGGATTGCCCTGAAGTCAATTATCTGCTGGCTTTTATTGAAAATTCAAAACGCGGGATCTGTCGCGGATGAGTGATCTAGTCCTTAAGAACGAAGTAAGTGCAGTAAAAGACCGCTCTTCTGCGAAAGAGACTCGGAAGACAGTTTCTGGCACACTAAGAACGGCTGTTATCGGAGTGGGTTATCTGGGTAACTTTCATGCCCAAAAATATGCCGCCATTCAGAATGTTGAGCTGGTCGGGGTTGTAGATAATGATTTGAAACGTGCATCAGAAATAGCCGCAGCCCTCGGAACTCAAGCATTCAGCGATCATCGCGATCTGATTGGTAAAGTAGATGCCGTCAGCGTTGTCGTTCCCACGCAGTTTCATTATGCAGTTGCCCGCGATTTTCTGGCCGCCGGAGTACATGTTCTGATCGAAAAGCCGATTACCGTAACCATTGAGGAAGCGGATGAGCTGATTGCGCTGGCAGAGAAGAATAAAGCGGTTTTTCAGGTTGGCCACTTGGAACGATTTAACCCGGTTCTGCAGGCTCTGGACGGAGTACTTCAGGATCCACTCTTTGTAGAGTCAGTTCGGATTGCCCCTTTCAAACCGCGCGGCACAGATGTCAACGTAGTGCTGGACCTGATGATCCACGACATTGAAATTATCCAGCATCTTGTAAAATCTCCTGTAAAACGGGTTGATGCCGTTGGAGCTCCGGTCTTTACCGGCGAGGAAGACATTGCCAACGCCCGTATTGTGTTCGAAAACGGCTGTGTCGCCAATGTCACAGCCAGCCGTATCAGCCTGAAGAGTGAACGCAAGATGCGTATTTTTCAGCGTAATGCATATATTACCCTCGACTTTCAGAACCGCAAGATGCTGGTGGCTCAACAGGGAAGTGGCGAACTCTTCCCCGGCATCCCCAATGTCACGGTTAAAGAGCGGGAACTTGGTGAAGCCGATGCTCTCCGGAGTGAAATAGAATCATTCCTGACTGCGATTCGTGAGGGGAAAGAGCCCGAAGTAAGCGGCCGTGACGGCCGTATGGCGCTGGAAACAGCACTCAAAATCAATCTCAGCCTTGACAGGAGACCTTCATGATACCGATGGTTGATCTAAAAACCCAATATCACACTTTGAAAACCGAGATTGATCGTGCGGTTCTCGACGCAATTGAGAGCACTCAGTTTATTCTTGGCCCAAATGTGAGCGCATTCGAGCAGGAGACAGCTGCATACCTTGGCGCCAAACATGCTGTTTCCTGTGCCTCCGGAACCGACGCGCTGCAGCTTGCCATCCTGGCAGCCGGCATCAAAGCGGGTGATGAAGTTATTACCACTCCTTTCACTTTTATCGCCACCGCTGAGGCAATCTGCTATGCGGGAGCCACTCCCATTTTTGTGGATATTGACCCCCAGACATTCAACATCGATCCGGCGTTGATTGAAGCGGCCATCACACCCCGCACCAAGGCAATTATACCAGTCCACCTTTTCGGGCAACCAGCCGACATGGCACCGATCAAAGCTATCTGCCTCAAACACCAACTGGTACTGATCGAAGACTGTGCGCAATCATTCGGCGCGGCTATTAATGCCACCATGACGGGAACCATTGGTTCACTCGGCTGTTTCAGTTTTTTCCCCAGCAAGAATCTTGGCTGTTACGGTGACGGCGGACTGGTCACCTGTGCGACAGACGAACTGGCGGAGCAGATAAAGGTCCTTCGCAACCATGGCAGCCGTATACGTTATCACCACAGCGTCATTGGATACAACAGCCGTCTTGATGACATTCAAGCCGCAATCCTCCGAGTCAAACTAAAGCGAATTGATGACTTCAACGCCGGTCGTCGCCGCGTTGCCCACCTTTACTCTGAATTGCTTGGGGACATTGTTACAGTCCCGCATGAGGATGGTACAGGCACTCACGTATATCACCAATATACCCTTTTAACAGACCGTCGTGACGCCATCATGGCAAGACTGTCTGAAAAACAGATTTCATCCGCGGTCTATTACCCCATCCCGCTCCACAAACAAGATGTCTTTGCCGATGCGTACGCCGGCTTAACTCTTCCGGTTGCCGAAGAGGTTGCCAGCCGCTGCATGTCACTACCTGTTTATCCGGAAATGCCGGAAGAATCAGTACGTCAGGTAGTACAGACCATCCGAGAGGCACTGGTTGGATAACAGCGCGTGCCGCATCATGATCGTAGCCGGCGAGGCATCAGGCGACATTTACGGAGCCGACCTCGTACGTGAGTCGTTAAAGCTTATTCCTGGTGCACATTTTTCGGGTATCGGCGGCGCACGAATGCGCGAAGCCGGAGTCGAGACTCTGGTGGACTCCGGAGATATGGCAGTTGTCGGCCTGGTGGAGGTCATTAAGCACTTTGGCGTAATTTCAGCTGCTTTCATGAAGTTGAAACAGATCATACAGAATGACTCTCCCGATCTGTTGATCCTCATCGATTATCCAGGTTTCAACCTACGCCTGGCCAAGGTTGCAAAAAAGGCCGGCGTAAAAGTTCTGTACTACATCAGCCCGCAAATCTGGGCATGGCGCCAGGGACGGGTCAAAAAAATCGCCCGACTTGTTGACCACATGGCCGTGATACTTCCCTTCGAAGCACCTTTTTACCAACAAGCCGGGGTACCGGTCACCTTTGTCGGGCACCCGATGCTTGATCTGGTTACTGTTGTTATGGACCGCTCAGCCGCTGCAACAAGTTTCAATCTCGACCCGACACGCAAAATTGTCGGTCTTTTTCCCGGCAGCCGTCGCAACGAGATTGAAAAGTTACTGCCGGTGATAATTGCGGCCGCCGTGAAACTGAAAGAACGATTTCCGGATATACAGTTCATCCTCCCCCTGGCCTCTACGCTCCAGAGAAATGACATTGCACCACTGCTAGCTGCAGCAAGTCTTGACGTAACCATTACCCGCGACCGAATCCATGACATGATCAGGGCATGCGATGCCGTTATTTCCGTTTCCGGCACGGTTACCCTTGAAATTGCCCTGGTGGGGACGCCGATGGTGATCATCTATAAATTGTCGCCTCTCACCTACCAACTTGCCAAACGATTGGTGAAGGTTCCTAATATCGGCCTCTGCAACATTGTGGCGGGTGAAACGGTGGTTCGCGAACTTATTCAGGAGCAGGCAAACCCTGAAGAAATTGCCGCCGAAGTCGGGGCAATCCTTGAGAATATTCCATATCAAGAGACCATCCGCCAGAAACTTGGCAATGTACGTTCAAAGCTTGGCTTTGGAAATGCTAGTGCACGCGTGGCACAACTGGCATGCAATCTAATGGAGAAATAATGACACCTGTTTTAAAACGCACATTTGCATATTTTATCCCTTATTGGCACTTGTTATTGTTTTCCGCTCTCTGTTCTCTTGTGGTCGGTGCAATGGATGGCGCGTTTGCCTACCTTGTTGAACCTGTTCTAAAGAAAATCTTTGCCGGCAAGGATGCAAGCATTTTCCTATTAGTACCGATCGGAATTATTGCACTTTTTGCGGTACGCGGCATCTGCCGCTACATTTATGACGCTACCATCAAGCTTGCCGGCCAGAAAGCCATCCAGGATATTCGCAACGACCTGTATTGCAGTACCATCAGCCAGGACATGGCCTTTTTTCACCGCAAGGCGACCGGTGACCTGATGTCCAGCATGACCAACGATATTACCACCATGCAGGAAGGAATGAGTCAGGTGGTTACCGGGCTTTTCCGCGATCTAATTTCTTTTGCCGCACTTCTTGGTGTCATTTTCTACCGCAACTGGCAACTGGCGATCATAACGTTTGTGGTTATTCCCATGACCGCCTACCCAGCCCAGCTTATAGGGAAGAAGATCAAGAACTCGGCCCGCCGCAGCCTTGATGTCATGGGCGGTATCGGCGTCATCATGCAAGAGAGTTTTTCAGGCATCAAAGTAATCAAGGCGTTTGGCCTCGAGCGTCAATCAACCGAACGCTTCCAACACAAGAATAGTGAATATCTTCACCAATTAAAGCGCTATATTAAATACTCTTCCCTCGCCACTCCCATCTCCGAGATGATTACTTCGCTGGGCATTGCAACAGTCGTATATATCGGCGGAAAGCAGGTGATCTCAGGGTATATGAGCGCCTCGGAGTTTTTCTCATTCGTTGCCGCCATGATCATGCTGTATACCCCGCTCAAAAAACTGCAGTCCTCATATAATGTTGTTCAACGCTCCGCAGGTGCTGCAGAACGGGTATTCAACCTGCTGGATGAAAAGCCATCGATCACAAACAACAGCGCGGCAACATCAATAAACCGCTCGAGCGGTAGGGTTGAATTCAGGGATGTTTCCTTTGGCTATGCCGACGAGCCTATTCTCCAAAGCATCTCCCTGAATGTCGCAAGCAATCAGATGGTAGCCTTGGTCGGACCGTCAGGCAGCGGGAAAACCACTTTGATTGCACTTCTCATGCGCCTTTACGATGTCAATAATGGACAGATTCTGCTGGATGGAATTGACATCCGTGACATCACGCTTGAATCCCTCAATAATCAATTTGCACTAGTTGACCAAGAGACTACGCTCTTTAATGACACCATTGCCAACAACATACGCTACGGCAAGCCAGGCGCCACACAGGAAGAAGTAGAAACAGCGGCGGCAACGGCCTTTGCCCACGATTTCATCAGCCAGTTGCCCGAGAGCTATAAAACTAATATCGGTGACCGAGGCATACGGCTTTCCGGCGGACAGCGACAACGCATCTGCATTGCCAGAGCTCTCCTGAAAAATGCTCCCATATTAATTTTGGATGAAGCGACCAGCGCCCTGGACACAGAGAGCGAGCAGATGGTACAGAAAGCATTGGACAACCTGATGGCGAACCGGACTACATTCGTGATTGCCCACCGTCTTTCTACAGTTTTGCATGCTGACAAGATTCTTGTCCTCGAAGATGGCCGAATCATTGAAAGCGGCTCGCATGATGACCTGCTTAAGAGCAGCGGTCTCTACAGCAGGCTGTATTCGTTGCAGTTCGTCGACCATGATTCTGCCGAAATCACACATGAACCATGAAACGAATCAACTGGGCCATTCAGGCCATTCTCTTTTATCTTTTCACATTTTTTGTCGCCGCGTTTCCTCGTTCCCAAACAAACCGTATCGGCAGATATATCGGCACACTTCTGTACAATATTCTGCATTCACGCAGAACCATTGCAATTGACAACATCAGGCAGGCACTTCCCTACATGCAGTGCCACCCTGCCTGGACAGGCATGTTTGAGACAGCCGAACAGATTGCCTTGGCAACGTTTATAAACTTGGGCATATCAATAGTTGAAATTTGCCGATTATATCATGGCAAGGGCGACATACTGATTGATACCATTGATGTTGTGGGACAAGAGAATCTCTTTTCAGCTCGTGAAAAGCATAACGGGATCATCTTTGTTGGCGGCCACTGCGGTAACTGGGAACTGATGTCTTTATCCCTCAAAAAACTGTTCAATGAGAATGTTTATGCCATTGTTCGCCCCCAAAACAATCCATACCTGAATAAACTGGTTGAAAAGATTCGGATGAACTACGGCAACAAAGTTATATATAAAGCGGCTGCGTTAAGACCTATTCTCAGTATCATTAAAAATAACGGTTCAATTGGTATGCTGGTTGACCAAGCAATGTTTGAAGACAATGGCGTTTTAATCGAGTTTTTAGGCAGAAAGGCCTGGGCCAATAAGGCTCCAGCAATAATAGCCCATAAAACGGGAGTTCCACTCGTTCCAGTATTCATCCACCGCGCAGAAGGCCGGCATGTGCTGACAATTCATCCCGAGTATGCACTGTGCGGTGATCGCACCGATGATGGCATCAGAGGAGACATTCAAGCACTGTCACGATATCTCGAAGAGTTTATCTGCGCTCACCCGGCTGACTGGTACTGGGTTCATCGCCGGTGGAAACGTGCAGGGGAACAGATATGAATTTCAACTCTGAAAAGCCGGACAGGTGCAGTAGTGAGATTATTTCCTGCAAAAAAAAGAAAGGGAATAACATCAAAATCACTAACGTGTTGGATTTCGCAATTCCAGTGATTATCCTCGTTGTAGGTACAATATTGATTGCCGCCACCGGTGCCGATCTGAAAATGTCGGGGTTATTCTGCATCGACGGCACGTGGCCGGTCGGAAATCAGCAACCATGGCACCTGTTGTATCTGTTGGACCGGTGGCCAGCAGTTATTCTGGCCGTGTGCGGGTTGATTGCCGCTCTTGCCGACAGCTTTTATAAACTACGACGTGGCTGGATTCGACCGGGACTCTTTCTTGTCATCCTTCTGGCACTTGGCCCGGGACTGCTCGTGAATTCCGTTTTCAAAGAGTATTGGGGGCGGCCGCGGCCCCGCGAAATCGTGCAGTTTGGCGGCACGAAAGAGTTCCTGCAACCCTGGCAAAAGGGGATTGCTCATAAAGGCCGTTCTTTTCCTTCAGGACACTCATCAGCCGCTTTTTATCTGTCAGCACCTTTCTTTATATTTCGGCGGCGTAAACCCCGTACGGCAGCACTCTGGATGACAGGAGGACTGATCTTCGGTATCCTCATGAGCATTGCCCGCATTGCCCAGGGTGGGCATTTTTTGAGTGATACGCTATGGGCCTGGGGGATGGTACAATTGACAGCGGTTGCACTGTATTACCTGCTGCATCTTGACCGAGACGAAGCGCAATCGGCAGCACCATAGTCATATCCATGTTTTTTTTCGCCTACAACATACTCTCCATCTTTCTGCTTGTTCCTGTTGTCATTTATCATCTCTACCGTTCCGTCAGCCGTGGAAGACGACCTGCATTTCGCGAACGCTTTGGCTTTATGCGCGCCAGAGATTTGACACATATCGGAAACAGGCCCGTGATCTGGCTGCACGCCGTCTCGGTGGGGGAGGCAATTGCTGCCAGACCGCTGCTTAAAGCGCTCCGCGAGCAATATCCCGGCTATGCCATTCTTGTTTCCAACACGACTGAAACCGGGAGGGCGATCAGCTCGACCTTCCCGGAAAAAGATCTTTGTATTTATTTTCCATTTGACTTTTTGCCAGCCGTCCGCAACACATTGAACCGTATCAGACCAAAGCTGATTATTATCATGGAGACAGAAATCTGGCCGAATTTCACCCGTGAAGCAACCACCCACGGTATCCCGATCATTCTGGTTAATGGGCGAATATCCGATCGGTCATTCAGCCGCTATCTAAAATTCGACTGGTTCTTCCGCCCCGCACTACAAATGTTTTCCTGTCTCTGCATGCAAACGGAAACAGATCGGCAACGAATCATTACTATTGGTGCATCGCCTGAACGAACAGTGGCAATCGGCAATCTCAAGTACGACATTCCCTCCCATCTCGTTCAGGACGAAGAAAAAGCGGAGCTACGAGGTCGGTATGGTATACCGGGCGACCTCACAGTCATGACAGCCGGCAGCACCCATCCAGGCGAAGAGGGATACGTCCTTGCTGCATATCAGGAACTTGTGACAACATTTAAAAACTTTTTCCTTGTACTTGTCCCACGCCATCCCGAGCGAGCCAATGAGGTTGTAGCTTTGCTGGAGCAAATGGGCCTGTCATACCGACGGCGCACTGCTATAAAGACCTCTGGAGCGATAGCGTTTCAAGGCGGAATGGTACTGCTGGTCGACACCATCGGAGAAATGATGGATCTGTATGCCCTGTCTGACTTTGCCTTCGTCGGCGGCAGTCTGGTCCCCACCGGTGGTCACAACCTGCTTGAACCCGCCTCGCTTGCTATACCCTGCATCTTTGGTCCCAATATGGATAATTTCCGGGAGATTGCAGATCTGGTTCTACAGTATGGAGCCGGTATCAAGGCTGAAACGGTCGCAGACCTTACAAAATCCTGCAGGGCGCTTATCACCAGCGCAGAGCTGAGAATGGTCTTGGGACAAAATGGGTTAAAGATGATGAGAGATGCCGGTGGAGCCACCAGCCGGCATATTGACGTAATTTCAAGGTATCTATGAAAAATTCCTTCTCAC
>JAQUCQ010000081.1 GCA_028686145.1 Desulfuromonadaceae bacterium
GGTGAAAGTGGCACCGGTAAGGAGCTGTTGGCCCGTTATATCCACCTTACCAGCCTGCGCAAAGCGCGGCCTTTTGTGGCGGTCAATTGCGCGGCAATTCCGGAGAACTTGTTGGAAAGTGAGCTGTTTGGTCATGAACGTGGGGCTTTTACCGGAGCCTCAGCCGCGCGGCAGGGGAAGTTTGAAATGGCGGCCGGTGGTACAATAATGCTAGACGAAATCGGCGAAATGCCGTTGGCAATGCAGGCGAAATTACTGCGAGTCCTGCAGGAGAAAAGTTATCAGCGGGTCGGCGGAAATAAGGAACTGCGCGCTGATGTGCGGGTATTGGCTGCTACCAATCGGGATTTGGGCAAAGAATCGTCTGCAGGGAACTTCCGTGAAGATCTCTACTATCGCCTGAATGTATTTCCTGTCGAACTGCCGCCTCTGCGGGACCGTCGTGATGCTCTGCATGATCTGGCTGGTTTCTTTGTACGGTTGCATTCCCGAAACATGGGCAAGAAGGTGTCGGGAATTGCTGCGCCAGCCATGAAAGCACTTCGCAGCTATCACTGGCCGGGTAATATCCGGGAACTGCAGAACATCCTGGAGCGGGCAGTTATTCTTGCACGGGGTGAGGTGACCAGTGCGGAACTTCCTGAGGTGATTCGTGCGGCACTGGATGGCCTGCCACGAGAAGATGTCGGTATTTTAAAAGAAGCTGAACGCGATGCGATTGCTGCAGCACTTAAAGCTACTATCGGTAATCGCCGTTTGGCTGCGGAGCGTTTGGGGATTTCACGGCGTACTCTGCAGTATCGATTGAAAGAATATGGGATGACTGGTGAAACAGAGTAGTAGCAGGGTGCAAAAACCTGTTCACAGGTGCAGGATCTGCACCGTTTTTTCAGTACCAGTTAGTGTGAAATAAAATAAGTAGTAATAATACTATATAGTTGTATAGTATTATGTGTTTGGCACATCTCGTGGAATAGTAAAGACAAGAAGTACACAACCCACGAGGAGGTAACAAAGATGAAAACAAATCAGAAGATGGTATTGGGACTGGCAGCACTTTGCGCAATGGCTTTTGCAGGTGAAGCATCTGCTCAGGGAGGCAATGGCGGGGCTGGAAGAGGTAATGGAGCGATGACCCGCACTCAGATTCAGACGCGGACACAAACGCAGAGCCGAACACAAGCTTCATCAAGTACGGCGGCAACCCGTCCTGCAGATTCTCAGCGTCGCGACGGTACCTTTTTGACCACCGGTACGACCGCTAATGGCTCGACGACTCGCCCGAGCAACGGCAAGGGGTTGCAGGACGGAAGCGGGCTGGTAACCACAACAGCACCAGCAGCAACCGATGTAACGCAGTAATAAAAGTTTAACAACGTTTTTTGGGGGGCGGACGCGTCCCCCTCACTTTAAGAAAATAGAAGTCATTTCATTAACGTATGTATCCAGTCTGTCAGGGGTAGGGAGCATGTCCATGAAACCAACAAAAGCCATCATATATCTGCTTGTTGCGTTTTTCGCATTATGCCCTGTTGCTGTGCATGCGTTTTGGTGGAGTGGCGACGATACGCAAAGTGGCCTGAATCTCGAAACAGGATACGATATTAATACCGTTACTATGATAACCGGCCGCATTATTTCTGTTCAGACAGGAAATGGCCACCGTAACGCTCAGCTGGAACTGGAAAACAATGGAACCCGTGTCGTCGTGATTCTTGGCCCGCAGCGCTATTGGGCTGAAAACGGTATTTCGCTCAAATCAGGTGATTATGTTACCATACGAGGTTCCAAGGCACAGGGAACTAATGGTGTTGTATATATTCTGGCCCAAAAAATAACCGACACCACCCAGGAAACTGAAGTTTCGCTGCGTAATGAGTCTGGCCGCCCGGCTTGGGCTGGTGGTGGAATGCGAAATAGTGCTGGTCAGATGAATACTCGAACCTCCCCGATGCACCAGCAATCGCCCGGCAGAATGGGCGGCAGGATGGGCGGCGGCAGAATGGGGCGATAGCTTTTTACACAAGGATACCTAATGCGCACACTACTGTTCTTAAATTTCATGATTATGCCGTTATTGCTGAACTCTACTCTGTCGTATGCCGAATCACTTTCTCCGAACTACTCGGTGGGTCTCGGACTGGAAGTATCAAGCGGAACTTTCGGCACTGATTCCACCAGCACGTATGTCATAGCACCGCTGATTATCGACTGGTATCCAACGGAACGGTTTGACATGGAACTAACGGTGCCCTATCTGTATCAACAGACAAAGAATACTGGCGTGGCTGTTTTAGGGGCCAGTTCCAAGACTACAGCACGCAGAAATATGAACGGCCAGTATACATACATCGGTGGCAGCACAACTGTAACTGATAGTGGCACAGTGGCAAATGGCGGGACGGGAGATGACAGCGTGTCCGGCCTTGGAGACATAACACTGACCAGCGGGTACACCCTTTTGATGGACAGTGATACCTCGCCACGCGTGCGTCCCTCACTCTATGTGAAATTCCCTTCAGCGGATGCGAATAAAGGGCTTGGCACGGGAAAGTTTGATGTTGGTGCCGGACTGGCGGTTTCCAAGTGGCTGGGTAATTGGCTGCCTTTTGCAGAAGGCCGCTATATTTTCCAAGGTGCTTCACGCGAGGAAATCGGCGCGCTGGATTTTATAACTGCCGATGCCGGAGTTGGGTATAGCTGGAATGAGAGCCTGATGACGTCGATGTATGCACGCTTTGGTTCGTCTCTGTTTGATGGCATATCAGCGCCGCTTGAAGCCCGGCTGAAAACTGTGTGGCGTTTCGGAGAGCATACGTATTCAGAGGTGTATGCTCTTAAGGGTTTTAGTGACGGAAGCCCGGATTATGGTGGTGGGGTTTCTGTCTTTACTGAATTCTGATTCGTGGAAAAACACGGTTGTACAGATTGACATTGTTGCCCGATTGCAGTACTCTACAAATCCAACAAGGCCCTGGGGGAGTTCTTTTGAACTGAGATCCGTCCGCTGCTGAGATTATTTCTTCGCATGGCGGGAACCCTTTGCACCTGAACCGGGTAATTCCGGCGTAGGAAAGCGGCTTGCGGGATGTAGTTTTATCCAGCCGCCTGATGTTGAACGTCAGTGCGGTTTTTTTGTATTCAGTATAATGCTCGCGAGACGTTTATAGCAGCAAGGACAGTCAATATGGGTGGTACAAGACCATTTCGCCTTGTCGTAAACAAGGCTTCGCAGCTGCCTGAAATTTCGGGAGTCTATTTGATTACCGATCAGGAGGACAAACTCTTTGACAGGGTTTGCCAAGCACTTCGAGGTGGTGCCTCAGTGCTGCAATACCGTGCAAAAGACAAAGAGTATGGCGTACGTGTGGCGGAAGGGGGCGAGTTGAAGCGCCTCTGTGCCAGCTTTGGGACAACGTTCATTATAAACGATGATCTTCAGCTCGCGAAAGAACTTGATGCCGATGGCGTACATCTGGGGCAGGATGATGGGGACATTGCTAGCGCTCGGGAGTTGCTCGGACCGGCCAAGGTTATCGGTAAGTCGACCCATAATTTGGATGAAGCTCTGCGTGCAGAGCAGGATGGTGCCGATTATATCGGTTTTGGAGCGATGTACCCGACCGGGAGCAAGGTTATTTCGTATCTGCCCGGAGTAGATGGGCTCAAATCGATTCGTGAGAAGATAAAGATCCCGATTGTGGCTATTGGCGGCATAACGACCGGTAACGCCTGTCGGGTAATAGATGCGGGGGCGGATGCTCTGGCTGTCATTTCGTCGGTACTTTCAAATCCGCGCCCTGATGTTGTGGTTGCAGAACTCACGCTTTTTTTTAATCGTATTTGCCCCTTTCCTCGCGGAGCTGTCTTAAGCATTGCCGGGAGTGATTCAGGTGGCGGAGCCGGCGTTCAGGCCGATATCAAGACGATTACCCTGCTTGGGAGTTACGCCGCCAGTGTCCTGACTGCTCTGACTGCCCAAAACACCCGCGGTGTTTCTTCAATTCATGGTCTGCCGCCCAGCTTTGTATGTGATCAACTGGATGCAGTTCTCGCAGATATTCCTATTGATGTCATCAAAACCGGGATGCTGCACACTCCGGCGATAATTTCGGCTTTGGCGGAACGCCTTGGGGAACAGAAGGTTATCATTCCGATGGTGATTGATCCGGTCATGGTAGCCAAAGGGGGGGCAGCGCTGCTTGAGCGCGACGCGGTCCAGGTATTCTGCTACCAGTTGCTGCCGCTTGCCTACCTGCTCACACCGAATGTTCCGGAGGCCGAGCGCCTTCTGGGAAAATCAATAAAAAACGAGTCGGAGATGGAACAGGCTGCCGTTGACCTGCACAAGTTGGGCGCGGCCAACGTCCTTGTTAAGGGCGGTCATATGAGTGGGCGACTCTCAACTGATATCCTCTTTGACGGCACCCGATGTCATCATTTCAGCTCTGAGCGGATCTTTAGCAGCAACACTCATGGCACCGGCTGTAGCTATGCATCTGCTATCGCTACCCAGCTTGCTCAGGGAATGCCGTTGCTGATGGCGGTCGAACGGTCTAAATTATTTATCAGCTCTGCGATTCATGCGGCCCGATCGCTGGGAAAAGGGCATAGTCCGGTCAATCACTATATGGCGGCACGTGAGCTGTTGCAACTTTCATAGTAGTTCGAATTTACGTAAAGGATTAAAGGATTATGCACATGACACAGCTTGAGTACGCCCGCAGAGGCGTCATTACCGAAAAAATGCAGATTGCTGCAACAGCAGAAGGCGTTTCCCCTGAATTTATCCGTGACGGCATTGCTGCCGGCACCATCGTTATCTGTCACAACGTCAGGCATCTCAATGGTACACCTCTGGCGGTCGGAGCTGGGTTGCGCACCAAAGTAAATGCAAATATCGGTTCTTCATCAGACGATACCGATATGGAAAAGGAACTGGAAAAAGCCCGTATTGCTGTTAAATACGGTGCTGACGCTATTATGGATCTTTCAACAGGCGGTCCGGTGGACGAGATCAGGAAGGCGATAATTGCCGAAACCGGTGCCTGTATCGGCAGCGTGCCGTTGTATCAGGCCGCTCTTGATGCGGTGCGTAATAAAAACAAGGCCATTGTCGATATGACGGTTGACGACATCTTCGCGGGCATTATCAAACATGCCGAGGATGGCGTTGATTTTATCACCGTCCACTGCGGAGTTACCCGCGGCACTGTCGAACGGATGAAAAACGAAGGACGCATTATGGATGTCGTCTCGCGCGGCGGCGCTTTTACCATCGAATGGATGAGCTATAATAACAAGGAAAATCCGCTTTTTGAACATTTTGACAAACTGCTGGAAATTACCAAAGAATATGATATGACTCTTTCTCTGGGTGATGGTTTCCGTCCTGGATGCCTTGCTGATGCTACTGACCGTGCTCAGATCCATGAGCTGATTCTGCTGGGTGAATTGACCCAACGAGCTCAGGAGGCGGGAGTACAGGTAATGATTGAAGGGCCGGGGCATGTGCCGCTCAATCAGATACAGACTAATATTCAGCTACAGAAGCGGCTCTGTCACGGTGCACCGTTCTATGTCCTCGGACCGCTGGTAACTGATATTGCACCCGGTTACGACCATATTACCTGTGCCATTGGCGGTGCTATTGCGGCTGCTGCCGGAGCAGACTTTCTTTGTTATGTGACGCCGTCCGAGCATCTTTGTCTGCCAAATGTGCAGGATGTGCGTGATGGTGTCATTGCTACCCGTATTGCCGCCCATGCTGCCGATATTGCCAAGGGAGTAAAAGGGGCTATGGCGCAAGACATTGCTATGGCAAAATGCAGGAAAAAGCTGGATTGGGAGGGACAGTTTGCTCTCGCCATGGATCCTGACAAGGCTCGTGAATATCGTGCTAATTCTCCAGTGGCAGATCACGGAGCCTGCACGATGTGTGGGGAATTTTGCGCTTATAAACTGATGGATGATGCGATGAAAAGATAACTGTCATTGTGGCCTGTTATGCACTAAAAAAGACCTCCCGGTGGTTTTAAGCCGGAAGGTCTTTTTTTTTAGCGTGCGCTGAATGGTTATTGGTCAGGAGAGTAAATGCACGAATAGACCGCTCCGTAGTTTGGGCTCAAACCAGGTTGATTTGGGAGGCATGATCTGATCCTGGTCAGCAAGTTCGATTAATTCGTTTATGGATGTTGGATGGAGAGCAAATGCCACGGCGAATTCACTGGAATCAACCAGTTTAATTAGTTCTTCATTGCCTCGTATACCGCCAACGAAGTGGATTCTCTGGTCGGTGCGTGGGTTGTGGATGCCGAGTAGAGGAGACAGAAGCGAGTTTTGCAGAATTGAAACGTCCAGCCTGCTGACAGTGTCTTTCTCGTTAACAATTGATGGTCGGGCATGGAGATGATGCCACTGGCCGTCCAGATACATGCCAAAGTGATGCCGGTTTGCAGGAATCACTGGAGTGGGGGAGGGGACTATTTCAAATCCGCACCCAACCTGAGAGATAAACTCGGTAATCGTGCGGCCGTTCAGGTCTTTGACAACCCGGTTATAGGGCATGATATTGAGTTGATTTTCAGGGAAAATGACCGTCAGGAACGAATTATATTCTTCGCGGCCGGTATGGCCGGGGTTTTTATCGCGGCGCAGTTCGCGGACACGCCCTGCAGCAGCGCTGCGATGGTGGCCGTCGGCGACGTATAGTTTCGGGATGGCGGTGAACAGGTCTGTCAGGCGATCGATCAGGGTGTGGTCGGAGATGACCCATGCAGTGTGGCCAACGCCGTCGTTCGAGATGAAATCATATTCAGGTGGGTTCGTGGTAACACCTTCGATAATCTCTTCCACTTCTGCGCAAGAGCGGGATAGATAAAATACCGGCTCATCATTGGCATCCAGATAGTCGATATGCTTGACCCGATCTTCTTCTTTGTCAGCACGGGTATGCTCATGTTTTTTGATAACCCCGGACTGGTAGTCATCAACACTGGCACAGACCACTAAACCGGTCTGGCTGATAGTGCCCATTTGTTGACGATAGACATAGAAACAGTCGTGGCTGTCTTGCGTCAATATCCCGCGCCGGATGAAATCGCCAAGATTTAACTTGCCCTGGGTATAAACGGAGTCATCGTGAGGATCGACTTCCGCCGGAAGATCTATCTCCGGTCGGGAAATATGCAGAAAACTATTCGGGTTTCCGGCCGCCATTGCACACGCCTCCTCGACATTCATCACATCGTACGGAAGTGCCGAAACCTTTTCTGCCAGGTCTTTGGGAGGGCGCAGAGCCCGGAATGGTTTGATAATTGCCATATCAACAGATCTCCTTAAATCTATTCACCATTTTGATAGTGGAGAGAAAGGGGGAGGATTTTTTGTTAAAAATATCTCCGTGCTCCCACAAAACGCTTTTCAAAATAACTTTCATTTATAGCCGCCACACGGATCTCTTCTCCCTGGCGAGGAGCATGGACGAACTTGCCTCCGCCGACATAAATGCCGACATGGTTGATATTGTCCACAGATGATCCAAAAAAAACCAGATCGCCATCTTGCAGATCATCTTTAGCTACAGAATCTCCGGATTTGAACTGATCTCGCGAGGTTCGAGGAATACTAAGTCCGCACAGGTTATAAACTGCCCGTACAAAGCCGCTGCAATCCATGCCGTCCACCACATTGTTGCCGCCCCAGCGATAGGGAATTCCGACAAAACGTTCGGCAGTACGTGCTGCGATGGTTCCCATATCCGTGGTGTTTCTTGGCTGCTTGGTAATGGGCTTTTCGGCCATCTCTTTTGGAACGACCGGTTGGAGTGGATGAGAAGGACTTCTTATTTCATCCGGCTGAAGTTTTTGCCATCCGGGTGCTTTGGGCTGGGTAAAAACAATGTCATGGGGGGGGGCGATGAAATAATTGTTGATCAGGCGTTCCGCTACCAGTTTTTTAGCTGTGTATTGAGCCTTCTTCTTGGTAGAAAAATCACCGAAACGCACAGCGTATAACCCATTATCCTTGCGGAAATAAAACGCTTCAATTCCCTTCGCCTGAAGTCTGGTCGTAAAACGTTCGGCATTTTTAACATCGGCAAAGGCACCCATCTGAATTGCATATCCAAGCCGGGTTACGCCATGTGTGTTTGCTGCGTGAGCTGTTAGAGTGTAGATGCCGAGAAACAGGAGAATAAGTTGTGTACGAAAAATCATGGAGTCGCCATTTCAGTAAGTTAGAGGTTTATCAATAGTATTATCTGGCAGAAAATAACGTAGTGAGCGCACGTGTCATGTTTGTCAGGGTTGGGTGAAAAGTGATAATGTAACTAGAATAAGATAGTAGCCGCAATTGATGCGGTGGTAAAGCAGAAATTTACCTGTAAAGTTCCTTAAGGCATTGACAGCAACCACACTTTTGAGGTAGTTTCACACGCTCCAAAGCTACTTAAGTAGCTTGGAGGTAGCAGTGCCATTTTAGCTCAGTTGGTAGAGCACATCACTCGTAATGATGAGGTCGTCGGTTCGATTCCGACAAATGGCTCCAAAAGATGATGTAACCCGCTGTTATACAGCGGGTTTTTTTGCGTTAAAAAAGCCTCTTTTTTGGTCTGGTACGATTTCTGGTACGACCACTGGAGGTTTTATGTTATTCAAAAGAGGCAATATATACTATTGCCGGTTGTTTGTGCCGCTTGATCTGCGTGAGCGGTTACAGCGTAAAGAGCTAAAGAAGAGCTTAAAAACTTCGAATAGGGCTGAAGCAAGGGCGGCGGCTGGTGCTCTAGTCTGCAAAGCAGAGACTGCCTTTTTTAGGCTAAGGACGGCTATGTTAACCGATAGGGAACTAGAGCAAATAACAGTATCAATCCTAGCTGACTTTAGTGGGAAGATAGATAACAGCCGTAAGGATCGTCAAGACGTATTATCATTTTTGGGGTCTGGTGTGCCTTATGGATTAGATTTTAACGGTGATAGCGATGTTCTACCATTGCTGGAAGCATCGTTAGAGTTTCCGCGTAACGTTTCCTATGCTGTTCAATACTACGAAAATAAGTTGCAGGAAATAGTACAGTTAAAGCAATCCGGCGTTTTCCGTAGTGACTTCCGAAGCTCTACGCGTAAGACCATACAAGAACGCGGCCTTGATGTAGCGATACCGCCCGATGGTTGGTTTGATGAAAATGACCCCGATTGGTTCCAAGAACCTTCGACAGAGTTTGCAAAAGTTCATGACGCTATCCTAGATGGTTTGATAAATGGCTACAGCCTTGAGCTTGCGCGGGTTCAGGGTGTCAAAAACCCTGCGATTGAAGCGGCTATATCTGCGCAGATTGAAGCGGCAAAACCACGGCCAAAACTTTCTGATCTATGGCAGGAATACAAGGCTTACAAGTTGGCACGGGGTAAATGGAGTGCAAAATCTGCTAAAGGATGTGAACGCTTCTTTAATGACACGGTGAAAGTATTAGGTAATAGGGAGGTTGCGGACTACCATCAGGAAGACGCTGTAACGCTGCTAGAAGCTCTAAAAAAGAATAGTGCTGCTACTGCTACAGGTAAAATTGAGTTTATCAGTAGCCTGTGGAAGTTTGCTTTAAAAACTCCTGATTCTCAAGATCTTTGGAAAGTACGGGGGAATCCTTTTGCAGAGATGCAAATTGCCGGTGCGGGTAACGATGTTAAAAAAGTAGTTCCATATTCTCCTGATGATCTTGTAAAGCTTTCCGCCGGTCTGCTGGAAGTGCGAAAACTTGTTGAACCACATCGTTTCTGGATTCCTCTAATTGCTCTCTATAGCGGAATGAGGCAAGACGAAATATGCCAACTGCGCACGGAGGATATTGTAGAAGAGGACGGCGTACTGGTGTTTCATATATGTCACAAGCCTGAGCATAAGCAGAAAACAAAGGTCAAAAAGACCCGTGTATGTCCGGTGCATCCTATATTGGTACGTCTGGGACTCAAGGCGTATCTGGTTAAGCAACAAACGGACAAACACGACAGGCTTTTCCATACTCTTAGTTGGTCTGAGGGTAAGGATTGGACTGGCAGGATTCGGACATGGTGGAACTCTACCTTTCAGGTCGCATGTCTGGGGAAAGGCAATTTGGCGGGAAAATCATTCCACAGTACAAGACACACTTTCATAGATTGGTTCAAGCAGAACAACTGCTATGTATCGTACCATGACAGAGCTGTTATACAGGCAATGGTTGGACACGTTGAAGGTGACGTTACCGGTGAACACTATGAGGAAGATTTTTCTAATAGCGAAAAATTACGAATGCTACGAAAGCTTGATTACGGGTTTGACCGTGAACTGATTGAGAAGCTGCGGCGGAAAGAGTATTAGATATGTACCCTTACTAGATTTTTAAATTACTATCTGATATGGGTTTTGAGATTGAGAAGCATTCCCATAATAAAAACGGTGTAAGTGACTGATATACATATACTTTTGTATATTTAAAATTCAGTCTGCTACTGGGGAAAGCCCACTTGCAGGTTGTTCTGAGACAGAGACCGCCGCCACCTCCCCCCCCCCGCTTGATCGTATTATCAAACGGCTAGTGCTCTAATCTTCCTATTGATAGCGGTACAAGGTGTCTCTGCTGATACCCATAGCTTTAGCAATTGCCGCCTTGGCCTCTCCGGCTTCTATGCGTTGCTTGATCTCTGCTATGCGTTCGTCTGTCATTTCCTGCTTACGGCCTTTGTAGACCCCTTTAGCTTTGGCAATCTGAACGCCCTCTTTATGGCGTTCTTTTGATAGGGAACGTTCAAACTGAGCAAATGAAGCAAGCATATTTAGCATTAGTTCTGAAAAAATATTGTTGCTATCGGCAGAGAATGTCAGGTTTTCAGCAAGAAACTTAACTGTTACGCCTTTAGCAACTAGCGTCTTTACTATTTCTCTCAAGTCGTCAATGTTGCGG
>JAQUCQ010000428.1 GCA_028686145.1 Desulfuromonadaceae bacterium
GTTGTTCCGGGATCCACCCATTTGAGCATGGCAATGCGGCTTTTAAGACGCATAACCGGCTTGATATCAAGCTTCCCCTGAAAGTCGGCAGACGGCAGAGCGCCATACATGGTGATTCCGGGCCTGATCAGGTTACAGTCGGGAATATCCCGCAGCAACGCGGCGGCACTGTTGGCAATGTGTATATAGCGCGGCTTGAAACCGGCTTTGCGGATCTCGGCCAACGCCCAGGCGAACCGTTCGCCTTGAAGTCTGGTGAAATATTGGCCGGATTCATCAAGTTCATCCGCGCTGGCAAAATGTGATATCACCCCTTCGAGGGCAATATTCTGCATTTTTTTCACTTCGGCAAGAAACTGGGGGACTTCGTTATAAGGGATTCCCAGGCGTCCCATACCGGTATCGATCTTGAGATGTACCTGCGCTCTACGAAAAAGCTTCCCGGCAGAGGCAGCCTGGTTAAGGGCCTGTGCCTGTTCCAGCGTAAAAATCGCCGTGGAGATGTTATAGCCGATGCATTTCCGTTCCTGCCCCGGGTACACCCCACCCAACAGGAGAATCGGCTTATCGCTACCGCTTTTACGGAGCTGGATTCCTTCGGCTAGAAATGCGACGCCGAAGGCGTTAACCCCCAAAGATTCCAGTTCCCGGCTGATATCCATGAAACCGTGCCCGTAAGCATCGGCTTTTACAACCGCCAGAATCTCGGTGCGCCGGGGAATGGATGAGCGAATCAACTGATAGTTGTGTTTAAGCGCGGAAAGATCAATTTCGGCGTAGGTCGGACGTCCATCGTACAAAACAATATCTCCTCAGGTCAGTCTCTATAAATTACAAAACCGCCTCACACGGAGGCGCAGAGAAAGTTAAAAAACAATGCGTGGGACTAAAGAACCAGCTTTTTCCGCGCTGTTGTCAGACAACGCCCCATTTCGACGCTGTTACGACAAGCCAACGCCGCCCGCGCCAGGCGCTTGCATGCATCAAAGCTGTTGGAGCGGATTGCCTGTTTCACCACCGGTATACTGGGAGCTGAGAGGCTGAATTCCCGGACACCCATGCCGGTCAGCAGCAGCGCGCACAAAGGGTCAGCTGCCATTTCTCCGCAAAGGGATACTTTTTTACCGGCTTTATTGGCAGCATCAGCAACACGTTTAATGGAATGGAGGATTGCCGGATGATACGGATCATAATATTGCTTGACGCTGGCATTATTGCGGTCGGCGGCCAGGGTATACTGAATCAGGTCATTGGTGCCGATGCTGACATAATCCACATCCTGCAGAAGATAATCAATAATCAGCACTGCTGCCGGCACCTCGATCATGATCCCGAGCGGGATATAGCCGGGCACATCACGGCCTTCACGTAACAGTTCATTTCTCACCGTTGTCAGAATCTCCCTGATCTGACGGATTTCATCAAGGCTACTGATCAGTGGAAACATGATCGTCGGACTGCCGGCATGTGCTGCGAGCAAAATACCGGCCAGCTGTTCCTTGAATATGTCCTGTCGCTCCAGCGAGACACGTATCGAGCGCCACCCCAAAAAGGGGTTATCTTCCTGAGGATGTGTGAAGTAGGAAAGACCCTTGTCGCCGCCAATATCAAGTGTGCGGATATTCACCGTCTGGCCGGGAAAACCCTTCAATATTTTGCGGTAGATTCCAGCCTGTTCCTCACGGGTTGGAAATGCGGAACGTGCCATGTATGGAAACTCGGTTCGATAGAGGCCCACCCCTTCAGCACCATGCAAATTGGCAACCCGGACATCGGAGATCAATCCGATATTGGCGCTCAGGGTAATCGCAACGCCATCGGTCGTTACCGCCGGCAGATCACGAATACTTTCCAACTCCTTCATTCGCTCCGTATATTCCTGTTCGAGACGCACGTATTCTTTTTTAATGCACTCATCCGGATTGAGATAGACATGCCCGGAAGTACCGTCAACAATTATTTCATCCTTGACATTCGCATCGGCCATCAATCCTTGCACGCCAAGTACGGCTGGAATACCGAGTGACTTTGCCATGATGGCGGCATGAGAATAGGAGTTGCCCTTTTCGGTAACAATGCCAAGAATTTTGTTCGGATCAAGCATTGCCAAGTTGGAGGGGAAGATTTCATCAGCTACAAGTACGCGCTTTTCCTTAAGAACAATCTCGCTGGAATTATTTCCATCAATCGCATCAATGATTCGCCGCCCGATGTCTTCCATATCAGCCGAACGTTCCCGCAGATACGGGTCTTCCATTGCTGAAAATGCCTGAATATAATGTTGAACGACATCATTAACCGCACGGCCAGCACCCATTCCCTGCCCGATCAGGTCAGTCACCTTGGCGGAAAAGCTCCGGTCTTCCAGTATCATCAGATGCGTATGAAAGATGGCCGCATCATCAGCCGAAAGCGTTTCGCTCACCCGTTTTTCCATGTAAATGGTTTGAATTTTAGCCTTTTCAAGAGCGAGGGTAAATTTATGGTGCTCTTCTGTGGCACTACCCACCTTTGCCAGCTTGATGACTTTGTCGTTGAAACGGTCAAGGATGTAAATCTTCCCACGGCTGAATCCGGCAGACACGGAGGTTCCGGCCAACATTTTGGCACCGGATTTCCGCTT
>JAQUCQ010000429.1 GCA_028686145.1 Desulfuromonadaceae bacterium
CCTGCCCGGAAAATTCGGCAACGGAACGCGGACGCATACGTTCGGCAAGCGGCGCATGCGGAGATACTTCCGGCACGGTATCTGCTGCGGAATTTTGCTCCCAGAGATCAGGGGTATTCATGTCAGATAACATCCCTGCAGCACGTTACGAGGAAATATACACTGCAGATCAGCCGCAGCCAGTCTTTCATCACCTGCCGGTGGCGTATCAACCATGGTCATTGCATACATCCTTCGGAAAGAGTTATTGGACAGAGAAGTATATATATCTCTTAAACTTTATGCAAGGAATGAGCATTCCATTTTAACAAGATCTCTGCTATAGTGAATTTATGGGTGAGAAACTGATTTGTAGCAATAAAAAAGCCTATCACGATTATTTTATCGAGGAGAAGTTTGAGGCGGGTCTGGTGTTGCAGGGGACTGAGGTCAAGTCGCTCAGGGCCGGCAATGTCAACTTGAATGATTCATTCATGCTGGTGCGTGATGGTGAAGCCTATCTGCACAACCTGAATATTTCGCAGTACGAATTCGGAAACCGCCAGAATCATCAACCTGATCGCAACCGCAAATTGCTTTTGCATCGCCGGGAAATTGAGCGTCTGTACGGCAGGATCCGGGAAAAGGGCCTTTCGGTAGTCCCTCTCCGGCTCTATTTCAAGGACGGTCTGGTCAAGGTCGAGATAGGTCTTGCCAAAGGTAAGAAACTGTACGATAAACGTGAAGATCTGAAAACAAAGGACAGCCAGCGTGAGATGTCGCAGGCGCTGAAAGCCAGAAACCGGGATTAGGTCTTTTCATAATTCATACATTCAAAATTCAGAATTGTTTTTCAAAGGGGGGCGTAAAGGTTTCGACGGGGAATTGAAAATCTGGGGAGCACCGGGTCGGGGCAGGTGGCCGACCTTAATAAACCTGCACGGCATTAATTGCCGACAATTATAACACTCCTGTTGCTCTAGCAGCTTAACAGGCGTCCCCGATCAAGATGCCGGTGGTAAAAAGGGGGCGTCACTCACTACCGGATAGGGGAGCGCAACGCCCGTAGCGCAACCCGAAACTCAACGGGACCGCCGTCTGACTGCTTTGTTCGTTGCACAGGCAGATGGTTAAATCGAGCAACGGAATAACGGTGTAGGGTCTCAGATGCTAGGTTTTTCGGACGTGGGTTCGACTCCCACCGCCTCCACCATTTAGCAGTCCGGCACCATCCGGACAAGTTAAAAAGCCCTTGAGAAATCAAGGGCTTTTTCTTTTGTGTTGTTCTTTATTGTCCAATGATGTACGTCGAAATCCGTCACAATTGGGGGTATATTCCGGGGTATATCAAAACTTCTGGGGGTATATTTTTAAAATAGTGGGGGTATGTCATGGCATTGACAGATATTCAGGTGCGGACAGCAAAACCACAGGCAAAAGATTACAAGCTGACTGACGGAGAAGGACTGTTCCTTCTTGTTGCGGCAAGTGGCGGCAAACGAGATGCGGCGACAGACTTACGGGGAGCATTGCCACCGACACAGGAAAGACACCATGCCGCTATCACAGATCCAAAAGAAGTTGCCGAACTTTTACGCGCGATTGACGGTTTCAAGGGTACGTTTCATGTCAAGTGCGCACTTAAGCTTTCGCCGATGTTGTTTGTTCGTCCTGGGGAGCTGCGACAGATGGAATGGGCTGAGATCGACTTTGAAGAGGAACGCTGGAACCTACCCGCTGAAAAGATGAAGATGAAGCAACCACATATTGTCCCCCTACCCCGTCAAGCTGTGGAGATCCTGAAAGAGTTGCAGCCATTAAACAGCAGGTTCACTCCAAGAAGGATGACAATGATTCCATTGTAGATGAGGTATTTTGGTGTTTGCTCAGAAAATATCAATTTCCACCTCTCAACTCGACTTGGTTCAACGGGGGCGAGGCTGACCGGGCGGTTATTTCAACCCGGTCGTGCCGATAGTTGGTAGGCGTATCAAAAACCGGTGACGAGGAAATCAATGGCAGCTATGATTTCGTTACGATGTTCCTTGAGGGAACATACTTTATTCCCAAGGCTATTTGCCGCAACTCCGGCCAACTCAGCCGTTGACATTATAACAGTGATCCGTTTTACGGAAAATTGGATGTTCAGATGTTTGGCGGCTTTGCCCATGGCAGAGACTGTATAGAGAGGAATAACTACGCGTGTTGTCAAGTTGTTCAAGAGGTCTGTCTGTATGTCTAACAAAAAGGGAATGGTTCGTTTTGTTGCAGGATTTGGGTTTGCATACACATCGAACTGGGCCATCAGAATTGCCTCAAACCGTCACTGAAGACTCCATGAGCTTCAATGCGTCTATTATATTCTTCAATAGCCTCTTGATTTTCCGCTTGCCATTCTTGCCGTTTCTGGTCCCGTAATATCTCTGTGAGGCGCAGCTCTAAAGTCTGTGACAAATTAACATGATGTTCTTTGGCTTGCTGGAGAAGGTCACTGTTAATACTCAAATTAGTTGGTTTTTTTTGTGCGTTTGGGTTGAAAAAATTAAGCTGCATAATGTACTCCTTATGCGCATTTTGTATGCGCATAACTTACGGTCTTCTAGAGAATAGTGCAAGAAATATTTGAGTTCTAATCTTCAA
>JAQUCQ010000082.1 GCA_028686145.1 Desulfuromonadaceae bacterium
CGTGACGGAGGCTGCGAGGCAGTGCGGACGCCCTGATATCCCCGAGGTGGACTGGAGGCCGAGCGCTGTCGAAGCGGCAAATGACACGAGTCAGGAACTCCGTCTGATACTTTGGGAGGGAGAGCGGGAGCATTCGCTGAAAGATGCACTTTCGGTTGGAGTGAAACCTTCTTCAGTTATTATTGCAATTGGCCCGGAAGGCGGTTTTGATCCTCTTGAGGTGCGGCATTTTTCGCAACACGGGTATCAAGCTGTTTCGCTTGGCTCCAGAATCCTGAGAACTGAAACGGCAAGTATTGCTATTCTTGCGGTAATCCAGTATATTTGGGGCGAAATGTGATTAAAGGTAATCAAGGAGCCGTCAATGAAATGCCCCAAGTGCGGATATAATAGCTTTGAATACTATGACATTTGTAAAATGTGTTCTCATGATCTGACTGGTTACAAACAAATCCATTCAATCACTTCAATGGTACTTCCGCTAGAAGCAAAGGAAAAGTTGGCTGCCGAGCTTCGATCTGATGAAAGTGTTACTGAGCAGTCTAGTGTCGATGTAGAAACACACGACGACATATTCTCGTTTGATCTGCCTGAAGATTCCGCTTCAGCCACACCAAGCCATCGTATCGACGATCCGTTTAACTTTGATGAGCTGTCACCCGATACAAAACAGTCAAGTGGTGCACAGTCAGATGAGGATATTTTCGCCGACCTTCTGGAGACAACGTCTCAGGCTGAAGAATCCCCCATTGCATCCGTAAAATCTGCAGCAGCACATGCTTCAGCAGTTTCTCCAAGTCCAGGCGAATTTGACCTTGAAAGTTTCTCATGGGATGATGATCCGACTGCCGCTACTGCAGCAGATACCCATAAGTCTGAATCCGTTGATGATTTTGATTCTCTTTTTGGTGAAACAAAAGAAAAAACTTCAAAGTAAATTATTATCACTTCTCAATTCTTACCGGAAAGAGCGGGCAATCCCGCTCTTTTTTCGTACGTGCCGGAGCTCCTATGTCCCAGCGAATAACCATCTTACCGGAAACCCTCACCAACAAGATAGCTGCCGGTGAAGTCGTTGAGCGGCCGGCTTCCGTCATAAAGGAACTGATTGAAAATTCGCTTGATGCCGGAGCAACTGATATTAGTGTTGAAATCAATGCTGGCGGCAGGCGGAAAATTTGTGTCACAGATAACGGACACGGAATGTCACGCGAGGATGCTCTTCTTTCACTGGAACGGCACGCCACCAGCAAAATCAAGGTAGACAGCGATTTGGGCAGAATCTTGACGCTTGGATTTCGAGGTGAAGCACTTCCTTCGATTGCTTCCGTCTCCCGATTTTCCCTTGCAACCCGTGAGGCAGTCTTTCCGGAAGGAACCGAAATTATCGTTGAAGGTGGCCGTGTCCGAGATGTAAGGGCCTGCGGCATGGCTCCCGGAACCGTTATTAGCGTTGAGCAAATATTTTTTAATCTACCGGCTCGCCTCAAGTTTATGAAAAGTGCGGAAACTGAAGTCGGCCACGTTGCTGATACCGTTGCCCGAATGTCAGTTTCTCGTCCCGACGTTGCATTTACCTGTACAAGTGATGGGCGGGAGCTGTTACGGCTACAGCGTAGCGACCTGCAGCGTCGATTGGGCCAGGTTGTTGGCAGAGAAAGTTTTCAGCACCTGTACGCTGTCAACGGGAGAGATGATTACACTACCGTTACAGGATTTATTTCCAGTCCAGAGCTGGTGCGCTCTGGAACGCAGGCCATCTATACCTATATCAATGGACGTTTTGTACGCGATAAGGTTGTGCAGCACGCCGTTATGCAATCATACAGGGGTGTCATCGACCGTGGCCGCTATCCGGTTGTGGCATTGTTTATTGAACTGCCGCCAGAGGATGTGGATGTAAATGTTCATCCGACCAAACATGAGGTCCGTTTCAGGCGCCAGTCCGTTGTGCATGATGCCATACAGGCTGCTGTGGAAGAGGTGCTGCGAAGTTCGCCTTGGTTGAAGTCGCCGACAGTCGCAGCGCAAACTTTGAATGGGGTGACATCAACTGCGCAGGCCTATCGTGAGCGGATCGCTGCTGCAGCACAAGCATCGTTGTCATTACCTCCACCCTCCCCAAACTGGTCTCAGTCGGAAAAACAAGTCGGCACGGCGCCTTTTGTACCAATTATATCACAGGAAGAGATCACAGCTGTTAGTGAACCGGCAATTTCATTCCGGCCGGAGCAACCCTGCCAAGAATCGGCAGGCTATTTTTCGTCGCTCTCGATTATCGGTCAGTTTCACAGTGAATATATCCTTTGTCAGTCTGATTCCGAGTTGGTGATAATTGATCAACATGCCGCCAGTGAGCGGGTAGCGTTCCAGCTTCTCAAGCAGCAGTGCCACACTGGCGGTATTGAGTCACAACGGTTACTGTTTCCTGAAACTGTTGAACTTTCTTTCAGTGAGGTAGCGGTGGCGGTAAAGTTTATTCCGGACCTGGCACGACTCGGTTTTGAACTGGAGCCGTTTGGTGGCACGACAATTATGATATCAGCGGTACCTCGACTAGTTGCCCAAAAAAATAATATCCTGTTAATTCGAGATATTCTGGCTGATTTGGAACGCTTCGGAACCAGTACCGCCTTTAATGATGCATTGGAAAGTCTGCTCTCCCGTATTGCCTGTCATTCTGTTATCCGTGGTGCTCATCTGCTTGAAAATGTGCAGATCAAAGAGTTGTTTTACCATATGGATCATACCGATTTTGCCGCCAGTTGTCCGCATGGTCGCCCAGTATCGCACGTAGTGACTTTGGCTGAACTGCAGAAGATCTTTAAGCGGACATGAACTCCACCTCCACCATCAAAATTCTCATTATCTGCGGACCGACCGCTTCAGGTAAGAGCGAACTGGCCATGCGACTAGCACATGATCTGGGCGCCGAGATCATTAATGCTGACTCGATGCAGATCTATCGTAAACTGGATATTGGGACAGCCAAGCCTTCAGTGGAACAGCAGGCTGAAATTCGCCACCACCTGATTGATGTTGTCGATCCTGATCAATCTTTCTCTGCTGCTAGTTTTTCCGATGCTGCTGATGCGGCAATCAGAAACATCAGCAACAGAGGAAAACGCGTTATAGTGGCTGGTGGTACCGGGTTGTACATCCGGGCTCTTGTGAATGGTTTGGTCGATTCTCCCGGCGGAATGGGTGAAGTGCGCGAAGCATTGCACGGTGAAGCTGCTCGTGTTGGCAAAGAAGCTATGCTGGAACAATTGCGGCTGGTTGATCCGGAGCTGGCGGCTGGTTTGCACCCTAACAATCTTGTGCGTATCATCCGGGCTCTTGAAGTATACCGACTGACTGGAGTTCCTCTCTCCCGCTCTCAAAAAGAGCATGCTTTTGCCACCAGACGATACAACGCCCTTCAGGTTGGAGTCTCGGTGGACCGAGCACAGTTGTATATGCGTATTGAGGATCGGGTTGAACGGATGTTGGCCGCTGGTTTAATGGAGGAGGTAAATGGTTTGTTGGCCGCCGGATATGGAACGGATCTCAAACCCTTACGCTCAATCGGCTACAAAGAAGCTGTTGCCTATCTACGTGGGGAAATATCTTATGAAGAAGCTGTTCGTCTTATTATGCGTAATACGCGTCATTATGCCAAGCGGCAGCTGACCTGGTTTAAGGCCAATCCCGATATATTGTGGTTTGAATATCCCGAGAACTTTGGTACCATTAAAGAACATGCAATTGATTTTTTTGACCAATAGGAGGTATACACACAATGTCCAAAGCA
The DNA here is from genome assembly GCA_028686145.1 of Desulfuromonadaceae bacterium. GTDB lineage: Bacteria > Desulfobacterota > Desulfuromonadia > Geobacterales > Pseudopelobacteraceae > JACRCG01. Next base: position 3,794 of record JAQUCQ010000082.1, read on the forward strand.
CCTTTTAATATTCAGGATCAATACCTTAATCAGGCTAGAAAGGAACGAGTGCGAGTGGCTGTTATCATGATGTCCGGTGATAAACTGGAAGGATTTATAAAGTCATTTGATAATTTTTCGGTGCTGCTTGACTCTGGCGGTGATATGCTTATTTACAAACATGCAATTGCTACAATTACTTCTACAGACGGTGCGTTCCGACTGCACCAGTAATTACTCTACCGGGACCTCTCAGGTTGAACAAACTTGGGAGGCCAATCCGATAACGATCCATGTCTAAAAAAACAAAATTCTTTCCGGGAGTCACACTGTTACTGCTTCTTTTTTCGACAAATGTCCTTTGTTATGTATCTGCCGTTTTTCTGCAGTTTTTTATCGGAGGCCAAATCTTCGGCATTGACGGGATGCTGCTGTCAGTGCTGTTTATAGCCGTGTTAGCGGCGTTTCCCTGCTTTCCGGTGGAGTGCTGCCGTAACTCCTGTTTTACTCAGGAGGGGTGATGGCTGGACTGCTGGTTGTTCATGTTTCACCCGGTTCGGTTGCTGACCAGATGGAGGTGGTGTCGGGCGACCGTTTAGTTGCTGTTAACGGCCGGTCTCTCCGTGATTTGATCGATTACAGTTACTACACCGCTTCCGAGGAAGAATTACTGCTGGAGATTGAAAAGCCGGATGGTGAGCTATGGGAATTAGAGGTTGAACGTGACGCAGGAGAGCCGCTTGGCTTGACGTTCTCAGCTCCTGCTCCGGCACGTTGTTCCAACAACTGCCTTTTCTGCTTTGTCCACCAGCTGCCAAAAGGTCTTCGCAAGCCGCTGTACGTTAAAGATGAAGACTACCGTCTCTCCTTTTTAAACGGTAACTATGTTACGCTGGCTAATCTCAGAACTTCGGCTTTGACCCGCATCATCGAACAACATCTCTCACCGCTCTATATTTCGGTTCACACAACCAATCCGAGCCTGCGGGAACTGATGCTCGGCAAATCGGGTATCCCCACTATTTTGGAGCAGTTGCAGCGGCTGGCCGCCTCTCGAATTGTTATGCATACGCAGGTTGTGCTCTGTCCCGGGCTGAATGACGGAGAAGAGTTGCAACGTACCGTCACCGACCTGTCTACTCTCTTCCCAGCGGTGCAATCTTTGGCAATCGTTCCTCTTGGACTTACCAAGCATCGCCAGAAACTGCCACAATTGAAACCGGTAACTTCTGAATATGCACGGGAATTCATATCAACGTGGTTGCCAGAGGCAAAGGCTTTGCAAAGGAGATTGCGGCAACCTTTCCTTTACCTGGCAGACGAGTTTTACCTGAAGGCCAGCCTGTCATTCCCGCCGGTAAAAGAGTACGGCGATTTTCCGCAGATTGAAAACGGTGTTGGTATGGTGCCGCTTTTTATGAAGGAGGCTGCTCGGCTGTTGCGAGGCATTCGGCCTATTGGGACATTCCGGGCCTCCATCGTGACCGGCTGCTCTTCGTTTGGGTTTGTGAAAGACTTTATTGCCCAGCTGGCATTAAAGAGTGGCATAGATATTGTGCCGCTGGCGGTAGAAAACACGCTATTCGGTCCGAGTATAACGGTAACGGGACTGGTTGCCGGCAACGATATTATTACGGCGCTCATGGGGCACAATATCGGCTCATGTCTGCTTGTCCCGGATGTGATGTTGAAAGAAGGGGAGGGGGTGTTTCTTGATGACCTCTCGCTCAGTGAGGTGGAAAGCCGAATTGGTTGCCCGGTTATTGTTTTTGATTCAACACCACGAGGCTGTTACAAGGCGTTGCGGATTTTTGGAAAGACGATGCAGCGGTAGGTAATTCCATAAATCAGAGATGTGCGGTTGTTGCCTCAAACAGATGAGGGGAGGACGTGTCCGTTCTCCCCTCATCTGTGGTCGTATCAGTAATGACTGCTATATCGAGCTAAAACTTTCCCGTTCATCTTCAGAAAACATCCGGTCTACATCCATAATAATTAATAATCGTTCTGCATGATTGAAAACGCCGGTAATGAATTCCTGGCCGATACCGCTGGAGAGCACCATTGATGGCGGAGGCTGGATTTCGCTGCTGTGGATGCGGATAACTTCTGAAACCGAATCAACAATAAATCCGGTTAGACAACCAACCACATCCATTATGATTATGCGGGTCTGTATATTGTTTTCATTTTCAATTAGTCCGAAGCGCCTCCGCATGGAGATAATCGGGATGACCTTACCTCGTAGGTTGATGATGCCCTCAACGTGTTGCGGAACATTTGGCATCTTGGTGATGGTTGGCATGCGGATGATCTCGCGCACTTTAAGAACTTCAACGCCATACTCTTCGTCTGCTAACATGAAGCTGACCAATTGGATCAGTTCGTCGTTCTTTGTCTCATCCAGTTTGACAAGTGCCTGAGTAGCCATGGGAGGTCTCCTTTTTAAGGGTAAAGCATAATTTAAAGGGTAAGCGACGATAGTCTTTTCATTTATCCATTTATCGCTTGAAGTGTTTTGCCAAATCAACCCTAAGCTTTATCTTCTGATGGCGGTGCGCCGCTGCATCCGGCCTCCCATTGATGCCATCTGGTGCTTCTGGAGGGCCCCAAGGCTCTCCAGGTGAAACTGGAACCATAAATCTCCATAGGCCCGCATGTTCATCTTTTTGCCCTTCTCCAGGCACTCCAGGTTGTCCTTCAGTTTCTCGTCACCCGGAAGCTTTTTCAGCCCCTTGGCAAGAATCTCTTTGGCTTTTCCTGTCTCACCGCTTTCGTTCATGCAGTAAGCATATAAACTCCAGAGGAGAGATTCCTTGCCGTTCCATTGTACCGCCCTATCAAAGGTACTGATCATCTTGTCCTTCTTCTGGCGTTTCATGTAGGAAACAGCCAGCATGGCGGTGGCCGCCCAATTTTTGAAAAATGACTTTTCCAGATGGGGGAAGGCGTTTGAGAAGTCGCGTTTCATGTAGTAGATCATGCCGATCTGTGAATGCAGCTGTCCTTCTACATAGAGTTGCCATTTGCTGTACTGCAGAGCATCTTTCAGTTCACGGATCGCTTTCTCAAAGCGGGGCGGTTGTGCCTGAAGATCCTTGCCTGCCGATTCAATTGAAGCCATGACCTTTTTCATCGTTATGCGCGAGAATAGAACAAAAATAAGTGCAAATACAATCAGTCCGATAATCAGTGAGATCCACCAGGACAGATTGAGGACAAAAATAAGTATCAGCAGAACGGAGATCGCAGCAGCTGCTGAGATAAGAATGTTATACATCGGGAATTCCTTTCGTACGTTGAGAAGCTGGGATAGACGGGAGTTAGCTCTTGGCTTCTGCCGGAACCATTTCTCCGTTCTTTTCGGTAAATTTTGCGATGATAATGCGACGGCCTGGTTTAATGGAAACTTTTGCTTTTATGTTGTTCCAAGCGGTGAGAAGCTTGGTTGATACGTTGAAGCGTTTGGACAGTGAGCTAAGGGTGTCACCCTTTTTGATGGTGTAGTATTTTGCGTAACTCCCTTTTGCTGCAGATGCAGAACGAACTGTTCGCCCTTCGTGGTTAAAGTCGACAGTTTGTTTGACCGGCACGAGCAGGGACTTTCCGGAGATGCGACTTTTGATATTCAGGCCATTCAGTTCTGCCAGTTTCGTAGGTGACGTGCGGAAACGGCGGGCCAGGCTCCTGAGTGTATCTTTCTTGTGAGCCCGATAGCGGCTGTACAAAACCTGCTCAGTGAAGCGCTGATCTGGCGGGATCTTGGCGTACTCTGTCTCAAATTGTTGTTTGCTTCCTTTAGGAATCTTGAGCTGGTAGTCCGGGTAATTCGGAGGAGTGCACCAGTGGCGGAGGTCCGGGTTCAGTTCCTTGATTGATTCGTACGTTGTACCGCACAATTTAGCTGCCAGATCAAGATTGGTGCGAGATGGAATTGTAACGGTGTCATACTCGATCGGCGTCAGGTAGGCGATGTCGGTAAAGCCATAGCGGGCCGGATCTTTGGCAATTATGGCAGCAGCAAGAAGCTTTGGAACGTACTCCTTGGTCTCGCGCTTCAGATAAGACCCACGGGATATTTCCCAGAAGTCGCTGGTGTTATACATGTCGATAGCGCGCAGGATCTTGTTCTCGCCGGCATTATAGCCTGCTGCCGCGAGATACCAGTCGCCGTCGAACATGGCATACAATTCTTTTAAGTACAGTGCTGCGGCAGTTGTCGCCTTGACCGGATCCTTTCGCTCATCAATCCATTGATCAATATGGAGCGAATAGCGTCGACCGGTACCGGAGACGAATTGCCATGGCCCGACCGCGTTGGCCCAAGAGCGGGCGTGCATTTGAAAGCCGCTTTCTATCATCGCGACATACACGAGGTCTTCGGGCATTCCTTCGCGTTTTAGAATCTCCTTCATCATGGGGATATAACGGGAAGATCGCGAGAGCCAACGCGAAAAGGATGCTTTACCGGTAGTTTGGAAATAGTACAGGAAGTACTCAACCTTGCTGTTCAGGGCCAATGGGATATCTGATATCGGCAGGTCACCATCGGGCAGTTCCAGGTCAGTGTCATCGCCACCACTGTTACGCAGATCTTCTAGTGAATAGAGAGCTGTGGTTGGTGCCGGCTCATTCCCGAATGCGGTCGCGGAGTTGTTCCCGTCTGGAACAAGTTCAGGAGAACCGCTTTTTCCAATCAATGGGGCGTTCGGGCGGATCAACTCGGCCAGAAGGGGCTGTACCGGCTCCGCAGCAGCAACCGGGAGGGCATAGAACATGGTTGTAAGAACGATGATGAGATATGTAAAAAGATTGAACTTTTTCATAGCGTGCGAGTATAAAGGAAGCTGTTATGAAAGTCAATGGCACGAAAATCCACGTCACGTGGGCATCGGCTATCGGTTGGATCGATCATTACGGGATTGAACGGAGTTTGAAATTATAATACGGAAAAACCATGAGGACAGTCATTGCTGATTTTGATACTTACTTACCACTTCCACCTTGTTAAGGTCATTTTTGTAGAATTATTAAATATGCCTTGCTAGACAACATTTTAAAGGCATAGCATTATTTGCTTTGCCGTAGTAAAACATGTGCCTCTTATTGTCGTCTCTCGCTGGAAACGCACATATTTACTCAACTTTGAGGTGTCGAAAAATGGCAGAATCTTCTCCTTCTAAGAACCCAACATACTGGTTATATGGAGTTTTGTTGTTTGCCGGGCTAACTCGACTGCTCACACTTGGTGCCTATCCGTTATTCGACACAACGGAAAGTCGCTACGCTGAAATTGCCCGTGAGATGGTTGTAACTAATAACTGGATTACGCCCCAATTTGACTATGGCACTCCGTTTTGGGGGAAACCACCCTTATCGAGCTGGGCGACCGCTGTCTTTTTGAAAGTGTTCGGCGTAAACGAGTTTGCAGCACGTTTTTCGTCGTTGCTGTTCGCACTGGGTATCGTATGGTTGACATACCGGCTGGCATTACGGCGACACAACCATGATTTTGCGATAACAACCTGTGTGATTCTTTCAACCTCGGTACTATTCTATGTTGCTGGCGGCAGTGTTATGACGGATCCAGCCTTGGCCTTTGGCACAACGTTGTCAATGGTATCCTTCTGGTTGGCGGTAACAGATGAAACAGCGCGTGGCCGTTTCTGGGGGTATCTGTTTTTCATCGGCCTTGCATTTGGACTGTTGGCAAAAGGTCCGGTTGCAATTGTATTAACTATGGTGCCGATTGTTATATGGGTTGCAGTAAAAAATCAGTGGAAGCCCACGTGGCAACGACTTCCCTGGGTCATCGGCTCTCTCCTGACCATGGGTATCGTTTTACCGTGGTATCTGGCTGCGGAGAAAGCAACCCCTGGCTTTCTTGAATACTTTATCGTAGGCGAGCACTGGAAGCGGTTTACTGAAAGCGGCTGGAAAGGTGACTTGTACGGTAAGGGGCACTCTACTCCTCACGGCACTATCTGGTTCTATTGGCTTCTCGCTACCTTTCCCTGGTGTTTTGTCTTCTTTGAATTTCTGCTGCGCAATGGTCGTAAAAATAGCGAATTGGTGCGAAACGACTGGCGGTTTTTCCTGGTTCTCTGGGCAATCACGCCGATGCTCTTTTTTTCATTGGCGGCCAATATCCTCTGGACATATGTGCTGACGGGACTGCCGGCATTTGCGCTTATTCTGGCTGAGTTTATGAACAGCCAAAAGAATTCATCCAGATACCTGAAACACCGGTGGTTGAACATGTCGCTACCCTTGATAACGCCAATTGTTTTTTCCGTGGGGCTCTTTTTCATTCCGTCAAACATTGTTGCGAATAAAACGCAAAAAGCCATTGTTTTTAAATACCTTGAAGTGCGGCCGTCCCCGGCAAGCACGTTGGTTTATATAGGAAGCAGGCCTTATTCGGCTGAGTTTTACTCGCATGGCACTGCTCAAATAGCGGCCACACCGGAAGCTGTCAAACAGTATCTGTCTGATAAACAGGAAGATGTATTTGTAATCAATAAAAAAGATCTTGAACGTTTGCCGGAAAACGTTAAAGCAAATCTCTCTACGTTAGTTGATTATGGCACATATGAAATATTGGTAAACAAAAATGCTTTGGAGGGAGACCCGATAAACATCCGGGAAAAATAGGATTAGGATTCTGAACCCAGTATTGTCGGAAACAAAAAAACAATGAAGAGATAAACGGTAACAAAATGACACGAAGGTTGGTTGTCTTAAATCGATTTTCTCTCATTTCGCAATAGTTTTCTGATTTTTAAGATGTCTTTGAGCATTTGCAGTGAATCAAAGAGTGGGCTAACCCTGGAATCCAAAGAGTTATTCCATGTGACCGGGACTTCAGAAATCCTGTAACCACTCTGTTTCGCCCGAGCCAAAATTTCAACATCATAGGCAAAGCGATTTATTTGCGCTTCCTTGAATAAGAGCCTGGCGATGTTACCGG
>JAQUCQ010000083.1 GCA_028686145.1 Desulfuromonadaceae bacterium
GAACTGCATGAAGAAATGGCGGCTGCTTCACATAACTAGAATGCGCATCCCATGGATACGTGGAAGAGCTATTATTTTCAAGCGCCTGCCATTCAGGAGTGCCGTCGTACAGGTCCCCGTAACCGGAACGGAACATCTCCGGGGTAATCTCCCCGACCAGCTCAAGCAGTTCCGTTTGTGACGGCCAGACATCTTTCAGATATACCTGGCGGCCGTCCACTCCAGTGCCAAGCGGCGCAGAGGTGAGATCGATCCGTGTGGTCCCGGCCAGGGCAAAGGCGACAACCAGCGGCGGTGAAGCGAGCCAACTCAACTTGGCCTGCGGGTGGATGCGTCCTTCAAAGTTACGGTTCCCGGAAAGAACGGCCGAAACGGCAAGGTCTTCTGAAACAATGGCGTTTTCGATGGCCTTCGGCAGCGGGCCGGAATTGCCGATGCAGGTTGTACAGCCATAGCCGACCAGATCAAACCCGAGTGCAACCAGCGATTCGTACAGTCCGGAGCGGCGCAGGTACTCCATTACTACTTTTGAACCGGGAGCAAGCGACGTTTTGACCCACGGTTTGACCGATAGGCCGGCCTCAACCGCTTTTTTTGCAAGAAGTGCGGCCGCCAGCATGACAGTCGGATTAGAGGTGTTGGTGCAGGAGGTGATAGCCGCGATAACAACATCTCCATCCTTCAAATCAACACCAAGATCGAGAACAGGAGCTGTTCTCATGTGTTGCGGCGTTGCTAGCGACCGGGAAACAGCAGCAGGAAGCTCCGAGAGTGGCACCCGGTCCTGGGGCCTTTTTGGACCCGCCAGACAGGGAACAATGCTTGCGAGATCGACGGTTACCGTTTTCGTGAATACTGGATCAGGTGAATCGGCGTCTCGCCATAACCCCTGTTCTCTAGCGTAAAGCTCTACTAAAGCCGTCACCTCTTCACGACCGGTGAAGCGGAGATAATTGATGGTTTCGGCATCAATGGGAAAATATCCGCAGGTAGCACCATACTCCGGGGACATGTTGGCGATGGTAGCGCGGTCGGCAATCGTCAGGCCATCGAGACCGGGCCCGTAGAATTCCACAAATTTCCCGACCACACCGGTCTTGCGAAGTAGTTCCGTAATCGTGAGAACCAGATCGGTTGCGGTCACTCCGGGCTGTAGTCTCCCCTCAAGCAACACTCCAACAACGTCAGGAATTGTCATTGATACCGGCTGTCCCAGCATGGCGGCCTCTGCCTCGATCCCGCCGACTCCCCACCCGAGCACGCCAAGGCCGTTGATCATCGTGGTGTGGCTGTCCGTGCCAAGCAGGGTATCGGGATACGCAACAGCTGTCTCTCCATCACCGCCCTGCCAGACGACCCTGGCAAGATATTCCAGATTGACCTGGTGGCAAATTCCGGTCCCGGGGGGGACAACCCGAAAGTTATCAAAGGCATTCTGTCCCCAACGCAGAAAAGCATACCGTTCCCGGTTTCTCTCCATTTCACGTTCCACATTGATCTGGAAAGATTCGGAAGAACCATAACTATCCACTTGCACCGAGTGGTCGATAATCAAATCAACCGGGATCAGAGGATTAATCGACTCCGGATCACCGCCTGAAGCGGCAACTGCGTCCCTCATGGCAGCCAGATCTGCTACGGCAGGCACGCCGGTGAAGTCCTGCATCAACACACGACCGGGACGGAAGGCAATCTCCCTCGTTGAAGTGCGATGTTCCAGCCAATCGCCAAAGGCCAGGATATCGTCAGTCGTGACCGTATCCCCGTCTTCGTTGCGCAGCAGGTTTTCCAAAAGGATCTTGAGGGTACGAGGGAGCTTCGATACGTTGCCGACTCCGGCCCGTTCCAGCGCATCGACCTTGTAGATGCGGAAACTCTGTCCGCCTACCGCAAGGGTCGCCGCGGAGTTGTATGAGTCGAGCACGTTTTTATCCGGCGAATTTTTCATAGCAGGTCCACCTTTCCCGAGAGCCAATTGCCTCCTGAAAGAGACAAGCTCTTCTGTCACTCCACAGTAACACTCTTGGCCAAGTTTCTTGGCTGGTCGACGTCGGTCCCTTTCAATACGGCGATGTGGTACGCCAGAAGCTGCAGCGGCACCGACAGCAGCAGCGGTTCAAGATCTTCATCAAGGCTCGGTATTTCAATGACCGTTTCTGCCCTGCTTCGAACGTCTTCATCGCCGACGGAACAGATGGCGATCACACGACCGCCACGGGCGATTATTTCCTCCATGTTGGAGAGCGTTTTTTCATATGTACTCCCTTGAGGCACCAGTACCACCACCGGCACATCCTCGTCAATCAGCGCGATTGGCCCATGCTTCATTTCACCGGCCGGATACCCTTCAGCGTGGATGTAGGAAATCTCCTTGAGCTTCAACGCCCCTTCAAGGGCGATCGGATAGTTTTTACCACGCCCGATATACAGAAAATCACGGGCATTCATATATTTTTTTGCAATCGCTTCGACCTCTTCATTCAGCTTGAGGGTTTCCACCAACAAGCCCGACACCTGTTTGAGCGACGCAATCATGCGCTTCCCATGGACAGCATCGATCGTGCAGTTTGCCCTTCCCAAGCGAATAGTAAAGAGATACAAGGCGATCAACTGGGTAACAAAAGCCTTCGTTGATGCCACGCCGATCTCCGGACCGGCATGGGTATAAATCACACCGTCCGACTCGCGGGCAATTGAGGAATCGACCACGTTGCAAATCGCCATATTCATGGCGCCACGCGATTTTGCCTCGCGCAGGGCCGCCAGAGTGTCGGCTGTTTCCCCCGATTGGGAGATGACGATAGCCAGCGTGCTTTCATCTACAACCGGAGTGCGATAACGGAATTCGGAGGCAAAATCAACCTCAACCGGAATCCGGCAGAGTCCCTCAATGTAGAATTTACCCAGCAGCGCCGAGTGCCATGAAGTGCCGCAGGCGATAATGACAATTCGCTTGATCGCCGCCAACTGGCGATCGCTGAACTGCAACGTTTCAAGATGCACATCCCCATCTCCCTCCAGTAGACGGCCGGCGATGGTGTCACGGACCGCACGCGGCTGTTCATGGATTTCTTTCAGCATGAAGTGCCGGTATCCCGCCTTCTCGGCCATCAAGGGCGACCAGTCGATATGGCGCGCTTGTTTATCCAGTGGCGCACCCGCTATCGTTGAAAAATGAGCCGCGCCGTCTCTGAAAACAACCAACTCGCCATCCTCCATAAAAACCATCTCGCGGGTATTGGCCAGAATTGCCGGGACATCGGATGCGACAAAAAACTCTCCTTCACCGAGGCCAACTACCATCGGCGATCCCTGCTTGGCGGCGATCAGCGCCCCCGGATCCTTTTCGTTGAGGATACAGACAGCAAATGCCCCGCGCAATTGTGCCAGCGTCTTCCTGACAGCCTTTTCAAAATCGGCTTCAGTATGAAGCGTTTCCTCAATCAGATGCGCGATGACTTCACTGTCAGTTTCACTTTTGAACGTGTGACCAATCAGCTTAAGCTGATTTTTCAGCTGTAGATGATTTTCTATGATGCCGTTATGCACCAGAATAACTGGACCAGCCTTGTGTGGATGGGCGTTGATTTCAGAAGGCCTGCCATGCGTTGCCCATCGGGTATGACCGATGCCGACCGTACCGGCAAGCGGCTGATCCCGCAAGAGATTTTCAAGATTTATCAGTTTGCCCTGGCTTCTGCGAATAGCGGACCCGCCATCCGTAAGCGTGGCAATCCCGGCTGAATCGTAACCGCGATATTCAAGTTTTTTAAGACCCTCCAGAATGATTGGGGTTGCCTGCTGCTCACCAATGTATCCAACAATGCCACACATATACTCTCCTCACTTGCCTGTAATTATCCATGTATGAAACATGATACGTAGTACCATAAACAGCTACTTTGTAGCACGATTTTTTTGTTGGCAACGCCATTTTCACCATGCTCAGTCAAGAGCATCCGTATTGCGAATATCTTTGAATTCCTGAAATGATATGTTATTTTGCTATAGTTTAAAAATAATGACCATTGCAGCTCAGGGTCGGTCATTCAGTTTAACAGGAAGGTTCGCTCAATGCACAGAAAGACACAGTTTTCCATTAAAAACAGCGGTTTTTTGTCTACGGCATTGCTGTTTACAGTGACGCTGGCGGTTGTTGTTCTTCTCGGCGTGTCCGGGTACGTATTTTATCTGATGGCACGGCTCCCCAAGGTCGATCGGTTGGCAGACTACAAACCCCCGATTGTCTCACAGGTTTTTGGAGATGATGGCACTCTGGTTGGAGAGTTTTATCTGGAACGCCGCATTGTGGTGCCGATCAACAAAATGCCACGCAAACTGATTCAAGCATTTGTTTCGGCTGAAGATTCCAATTTTTATTCCCATACCGGAATCGATTATCTGGGGATTGTACGGGCGGCCTTCAAAAACCTGATGTCCATGAGCAAAAAAGAAGGCGCCTCCACCATCACTCAGCAGGTTACCAAATCCATGCTGCTTTCCCCGGAGAAAAAATTCTCCCGCAAGATCAAAGAAGCAATTCTTGCCAAGCGCATGGAGGAGCGACTTTCCAAGGATGAGATCCTATATCTGTACCTCAATCAGATCTATCTCGGGAATGGCGCATATGGTGTTCAAGCAGCGGCTGAAACGTATTTCGGCAAAAATGTTGAACAGCTCAATCTGGCCGAGATATCCATGCTGGCAGGCCTCCCAAAAGCTCCCAATGCCTATTCTCCTATCAAGCATCTTGAAAAAGCTCGTGAGCGCCAAGCGTATGTGCTTGATCGCATGACTGCCGAGGGGTATATATCTCCGGCCGAAGCAGACCATGCCAAAAAGACACCCATTGTTCTTCAGCCGATGAAGAAGGTTAACAACGAACAGTCCGCCTATTTTCTTGAATATCTGCGGATGCAGCTGGAACAGAAATACGGGGAAGACCAACTCTACAAGGGTGGGCTAAAAATATACACCACCATGAACGCCTCCATGCAGCGTGCTGCCTACAACAGCCTCCGCAAAGGGCTCAAAGAGGTGGACAAACGCCAAGGCTTCCGGGGGCCAACCAAATTTTTGACAGAAGCGGAGGTCGCCGCTTTTTGCAATAAAGTTGAAGATTCTATTGACTCGGCGACACTTATAACCGGCGAGACCTACCAAGGCGTTGTCGTTGGCTTCAATCCCCAAAAAGGCGAAGCCCTGATCAGAGTCGGAGACCGCACAGGCTTTCTCTCCCGAAAACACATGGCGTGGGGCGGCAGAATCGGCATGATCAACCATTATGGCAAGCCTGAAAAGGGCAGCAAGGGACTGACACTTGGGTCCGTCATCGAGGTATCGGTCGTTTCTCCCGATAGCAACAAGGAAGGGGCGCAGTTTGCCCTGGACCAGACACCGGAAGTACAAGCGGCACTGGTCTCTATTGATCCCCGCACTGGCGGAGTCAAGGCTATGGTCGGCGGGTACGATTTCAAAAAAAGCCAGTTTAACCGCGCCATGCAGGCAAAAAGAAACGCCGGCTCGGCTTTCAAACCGATTATTTATGCGGCAGCTCTTGACAAGGGTCTAACACCTGCCACGATCATCGAAGATGAACCGGTCGAATACCCGGACGGCGCAGGCGGAACCTGGAAACCCCAGAATTACGACCATTTGTTTCGTGGTCCAGTAACCATGCGCGAGGCATTGACCGAATCAATCAATATCGTCAGCGTCAAGATCATGGAGCAGATTGGAGCTCCGTATGCCGCGGAATATGCAAAAAAACTGGGGTTTACTTCTCCGATTCCCGCCAACTTGGCACTGGCTCTGGGAGCAGCCTCCATATCCCCCTTTGAGTTAACAACTGCGTACACGGTTTTTGCGAACAAAGGCCAACTTATCTCTCCATATTTTGTCACCAAAGTAACCGACTCTGATGGCACAGTCCTTCAGGACACTCCTCCGCCAGTGCCGGTTCCGGTAATTCCACCCGAGACAGCATATGTCATAACCAACCTGATGCAGAGTGTCGTTACCAGCGGCACCGGGCATCGCGCATCACTTATCGGACGGCCGGTAGCCGGAAAAACCGGCACTACCAATGGAGCAAAGGACGCCTGGTTTGTCGGTTATATTCCGCAGTTGGTGACTGGCGTCTGGGTCGGATACGATCAGGGGCGCTCTCTTGGAAGTGGGGGAACCGGCGGCCAGGCCGCCGCCCCGATATGGAGCGACTTCATGCAACAAGCCGTCCTGTCTCTGCCGGTTGAGGATTTTGAGGCCCCGGAGAATGTTTCGTTTGTTCTGATAAATCCACGCACCGGCAAGCTTGCCAGAGAGGGCACCGCGGGAGCGGTCATGGAATGCTTCATAAAAGGGACCGAACCATCATCATACGATGAGAGCACGTCCCCACAAATTAGCACAGATCCATAAACACGAAGGGGGCGCCGCAACAGACGCCCCCTTCGCTATATGCGTGTTTCTTCAGCACAACACTTGATTACAATGAAATATCCACGGCGATCCCACGCTGCTGCTTTACCACCAATTCAAATTTTTCCCAGTCAACCAACCCCGAAAGTTTTTGTTTCTCTACCATCTGCCGGGCTTCCGTGACAAGATTTACAACCTTGTGATATGCATCATGATGTACTTCTAAAAAGACCCGTCCATCTTCGGTCACGGCCAACTTAACCGGCTTGTAAATTATTTCGCCTCTGGTATTTACCTTGATCTGCGGAAAAAACTTTTTCATCTGGCTTGGAGATAACCGGATACACCCATGGCTGGAGAAGCTATAAATTGACGACGGCCGAATAGTGCTATGGATCAAAATACCGGGAATCGATGTCCTGATCGCATATTTGCCAAGCGGGTTCTCAGGGCCCGGAGGAATCCGGGCAACAATCTCCTTGCCATGTTCTTCCATTTCAGTCTGAATTGATGGCGGCACTGTCCATGTCGGATCTTTTGTTTTTGCTGTTATTCTGAATTTTCCAACCGGCGTCTGCCAGACATATTTTTCATTTTTCACCGCCGAACCAAGCGCCACAGGAAGCGACGTGACAAGAGATCCTTGCTGAAAATAATACAAGGTCAGATCCGGAATATTGATGATAATTCCATTTTCAATCTTCCGAGGTATGATTTTGAGATTATTATAGGCAAGTTTTTGCCCGATCTTGAGATGCACCGTGCCATCCAGATGGTTCATTTTGCGAAGATGCCGTTGGGTAACCCCCAATTTAGCAGCAACAAGACGAAGCGTATCAGCTTTCACCACTGTGTAGACACCTCGTGAACCGACAAGCCTGCTCGAATACGTTTCCGGTTCATCTCCATCCGGATTGGCCAGCTGATTTAAATCGGCTGGAGAGGGGGCATTGGCAACCTCAGGCTCCGGCGTCACTTCTGATGCGGTAATCATCGACTCAATTATCCGCGATTTTTGAAGCGCCAGCCGGTAAAATTTTTCAGCGTTAGCCAGATCGTTATTTGAAAAATAGCGCCGCGCGACCTCAAAAACAAGATCGAGGCTTTTCATGTCGTCGGGAAAATTCTGGGCAGCAACATTTTGCTGCAGGCTTGATAGTGCCGTTTCAGCATCCTGCTTGACATCTGCGGCCGCGGGTGCGACATGCAAAAACGTAGCAACAATCAAAGAAAGGGACACGAGGAGATGTGATGCAAATTGATTAATGGAGAAATTCATAGCGGCGCTTCTTGTACATTACAATCTACATATAGTGCAATTATATTTTTTGCCGCTGTCAAATGATATTGGACACCTAAGATCTCTGGCACTTATCTGGCTGAAATCCCAGCCATCAAGTATGCGTGAAGCCTGACCACCCAACATGATCTCAGGCTAAGAGCCATTCATCATTGGGATTCCACTGGAAGCTGAATACTATTGGTATTGAGAATAATTTCCCGGGTTGAAACTATGATCTAACGATGCCTTGAGTTCTCTGCTGTTCCAGCAGTGATTTCAACTTGCCACGGTATGCCGAGACGCTGATCTGGGCAGTGGTGTAGTGCAGCAAAGCATCAAGATAGTACAAAGAGGGGGATGGAGCGGCTTTTAATTCAAAATCGGCGTAGATAAGCGCAACAACGGTATTTGCACGAACGAGAGGAAAAACCAGCACTTCCGGGCTGTCCGGCCTGCCAATTATCCGATACAGTTGATGGGGGCAGTCTGAATCACTATGAAACCCATAGTACATTCGACCGGTTGTAATGACATCCTCAAAAATCGGCTGGTCGTCAAGCGGGATACACAGGTTGGTGAGGGGAACCACCCCGTCGTCCTTATCCCCCTTGACCCCGAAAGACTGCTCCGCTACCAGTTCTGCCTCCGTCACCATAAAAACGATGGCACGCTCAAATACTGCGATCAGGTAAGCAAGTATGGCATCGGCTATCTCTCCACGTGTCTTGCACGTGCGCAGTCGGGAGATGCAGGTAAAAAAGCGCTGGTCATCACTGTTTTTGCATTCCGACGACAAACTTTGGAGAAAGGCTCCCAACTCCGAGCAGAAGGCCAGCGTCGGCTGAAGCGAAGATTCGTCATCGCATACCTTGCACGGACGCGGAATAATTGAACGTATCCCGGAACTGAGGGCCTCAAGCCCCTGTGTGACCCAGAAATGGGCACAGGCCACGAGAACGACTGATGCCTGTGGGTATTTCAGCAGATCCCTGCAGATCTGTACCGTGTCCTGCGCGGCATCTTCATGCGGGACATCAAAAAAAATAACCAGATGTAATGCCTGGCACAACAACAACCTGACATTGATCTCAAGCGAGGCCATGGTATCCGAGGAAACGGCATAGATCCCTTCCTGGCAACATATAGACCGGATCATTGTCGATAACAGCGGCGACTGCGTAATCACAATTACCGCAATGCCCTGAGGCATAGCCAGCGCGCTGGATTCCGGCACAGGACCTGCCAGTAACGATAGCAACTGCCGTTTCTGATCTTTCGCACCTGATGGAAATTCGTCAACAATCAGCTTCTTGACCGCATCAACCTCCCGGTAACTTTGATCGCTGCTGCGCTGGATCATGTAGCGCTGTTCTGCGAGCAGTTGCTGGAGCAAGATCGGGCTGCGCTCCTGATCGCTTTCGGCCGATGTAATAGCCGGTGCGTTGATTCCGGGTTGTTCCGCATCCAGATCCAGATTGCCGACTCCGGCAATACTCAGGATCTCTTCCATCGTACCATCACGCACTTTTTCATCAAAAATGCGCAGTGATTCCATCAGAATCCCCTGCGAATTTAATAGAATTCGTTGCGGAAACTTCGTCCGGGAAAAATGATAACCATCGCCACTGCCGCTCCTGCCGGTATCGAGAGAGAAGTGCCCTTCCTTCCAGGTCAGCACCTCAACAATTGTCATCTCTATCAATGATTCTATGCCGTTATATGCTGCTGTCTCATCAACCATGTTATGTTCAAGCAGGGTAATGACAAGCGGCTTGCGATCGTCTCCAGCGTTCTTTTGGATATCCAGTGCCAGCACCAGCTGCTCTTCCGTTATGGCACCCGCACTGACCAGTACCTGTCCGATCCGCACCCGGCTGTTAAGGAAATTGGCACTGACAAGATCTCCGTCGTGGAACACCAGCTGACTTTCCCCTTTTTTGCTGGAAAGCCGAAAAACGCCGCTTTTCCGTGACCCGTGCAGCAACTGAATGACATCAATTATCGGAAAATGTTCCAGATCGCCATTAAGTGACATCGCCACAATTCTCCATAAAAAGTTTCATTGGAAGCTTGCCTATGCTCCCGACACACCGTAAAAAGGATACCCGCTGAGGTTTTACAAAGCAACTTTTTTGGTAAATAACATGGATTGAGGGGTGACAGTCATTACTGATTGAGATGGCTTCTTCATAACCGGTAAAAAAAGCCGTTGCACATATTTGCGGTGAACTGTACTTGCCAGCAGCCAATCAAGCGGGTATCCTGTCTAGAATTACTACTACGTGGGCCACCCATGAATGGGATAATTTTTGATGTAGCTTCGGAGGGACATATGAGCACAGTCTATTTCAGCGACATGCGGACCAACCAGAAGGAAAACCTGTTCGACAAGATTGCCAAATTGCTGACCCTTGCCGGGCTTGCGCAAACTGTGGCCGAAGGAGATCTGACCGCAGTCAAGCTTCATTTCGGCGAAAAGGGAAATCACACCTATCTGCGCCCGGTCTTTGCCCGGCGGGTGGTCGAGGAGATCAAGAAACTGGGGGCGCTGCCATTTCTGACCGATTCCTCAACATTGTATCCCGGCCAGCGCAAGGAAGCGGTATCTGCCCTGGCGTGCGGCATCGAAAACGGCTTCGGCTATTCCTGCGTAGGGGCGCCGCTGATCATCAGTGATGGACTGCGCGGAGTCACCGAAACCGAGGTCGCTATTGAAGGCGAACTGCTGAAAAAAACCTATATCGGCACAGAAATCGTCGAGGCCGATGCGATTGTTGCCATGACCCACTTCAAATGCCATGAGCTGACCGGCTTCGGCGGCGCGATCAAGAACCTGGGGATGGGGTGCGCCAGCCGCAAGGGGAAACTGGTGCAGCACTCCACGGTAGCCCCCAAGGTTGCAGCCAAAGTCTGCATCGGCTGCGGTATCTGCCCCCGTTCATGCGCTCATGACGCGATTGTCATCACCGACGGCAAAGCAGTGATTGATTCCCAGAAATGCACCGGCTGTTCACGCTGCATCACGGT
>JAQUCQ010000084.1 GCA_028686145.1 Desulfuromonadaceae bacterium
GGCGGTTAATGGGGGGAGCCGCCTGCACGGTGAAGTCCGTCGTGATATTTTTTCACCTCTCTTTCCGCATTGGCCACAGGACGAAGTCCCGGGTGGTCACGTGACCAACGGGGTTCACACACCGAGTTGGGATTCGTCTGATGCCGATGAGCTTTGGACGGAAGCCTGTGAAAAAGACCGTTGGTTGGGAACGACGGCAACTCTGGAACGAGATATACGTTGTGTTTCTGATACCCGGCTCTGGCAATTTCGCATTGCCGCCAGCAAATCCCTTATAGAATACGCCCGCAAGCGGTTGTCACGGCAGCTGGCATCCTCCGGTTCAGCGCCCGAGGCGATTGACAGGGCGGAACACCTCCTTGATCCCAACACGTTAACCCTTGGCTTCGCGCGACGCTTCGCAACCTATAAGAGGCCAAACCTGCTACTGCACGATCCGGAACGGCTGCTTCGTCTCTTAACCAACCCGGAGCGCCCTGTGCAACTCATTATCGCCGGCAAGGCTCATCCGGCAGATCTGGCGGGGCAGGCGCTGATTCAGCAATGGACTCATTTCATCCGGAGGCCTGAAGCCCGTCCCCATGTCATCTTCCTCAGCGATTACGACATGCTTTTAACCGAACATCTGGTGCAGGGGGTTGACGTCTGGATCAACACACCTCGTCGGCCATGGGAAGCGTGCGGCACGAGCGGTATGAAAGTGCTCGTCAACGGCGGACTCAATCTCTCGGAATTGGACGGCTGGTGGGCCGAGGCATACTCCCCGGAAGTAGGATGGGCATTGGGCGATGGCCTTGAACATGGTGATGATCCCGCGTGGGATGCTGTAGAAGCGGAGGAACTTTATAATCTTCTTGAGCAGCAGGTTATCCCTGAGTTTTATACCCGCGACAACCAGGGAATTCCCACGAACTGGGTGGCACGCATGCGTGAAAGCATGGCTCAGCTGACACCACAATTTTCAGCCAATCGTACGGTGCGGGAATATGCCGAGAGTTATTATATCCCTGCCGCTGCAGCGTACTACAAACGTGCCGCTGAGCAAGGCAAAGCGGGCTTACAGCTTGTCGATTGGCACCACACGTTATGTAACAAATGGGCAAACATACGTTTTGGTGATGTCAAAGTTGAGACAAACGATGAATGGCACCTGTTTGAAGCCCAGGTTTATCTCAACGGCATCGGCCCTGAAGCGGTGCATGTCGAGCTGTATGCCGATAAATCAAACGATGGGAGCTCGCCGCTCAGGTTCGAGATGAATCGCGACCAGCAGTTGGTTGGTGCGGAAAATGGATATATTTACAAGGGGCAGGTACCGGCGAAACGCCCATCCGGGGATTTTACCGCACGAATCGTCCCGTATTTTACAGGGGCAGCGATTCCTCTCGAAGAGACTCATATACTTTGGCAGCGATAGATCATGGACGGAGTGCCGCATCACTATCAATTTAATGATGGTTATAAACCACGGCAGTTTCTATAAATAAATATGCTAAAATGTAAAATTTTCATTTTTCAGAGTTCTATTCTGAACTCGGCTCCCATGCTATTATTCCGGACGCTCAAGCTTCCGTTCATATTTTTCTCGATGATGTTTTTCGACATAAAAAGGCCGATTCCGGTCCCTAACGGTCCCTTGGTAGAGAAATGAGGATCGAATACCTTGTGAATAATTTCGTCGGAAATACCGCCGGCGTTATCGCTGATGATTACGACCGTTCTACTCTCTTCAAGGCCTGCCGTAATACGAACCTGTGGATTGACTGTTTTGTTCGCTTCTAACGCCTCTTTTGCATTGATCAGTATGTTAAGGATTACTTGGGAAAACTCATTCGGATATCCATTAATACAGGTCTCTTCATTGCACTTCATATCTATTTTTATCTGGTAATTATCAAAACTTGCTTTGACCAGCTGCACAGCCATGGCAACCGTCTGGCACACATTAAAGTCTTCTTTTTCTTTGTCGGGCTTAAAAAATGTCCTGAAATCGTCAATAGTCGTGGACATGTGCCTGATTAACAGCATCGACTCTTTAATCGACATCTCCAGAGATTCCTTATCCAAACTTCCCGAGTCATATTCAAGCATTAAACTCTGAATTTGAAGCCCAAGGGCATTTAACGGCTGTCGCCATTGATGGGCAATATTATTGATCATTTCACCCATGGCAGCCAAGCGGCTTTGCTGTATCAGCACCTGATCTTTCTGGCGGAGTTCAAGAATTGATTCTTCTACGCGTTTTTCAAGTGATTGGTTAAGCTCCTCAAGCTGTCGACTTTTACATTTAAGCTTTTCTTCAAACAGTTTCCTGTCAGTGATATCGCGAACAATTGCCCACATCATAATCGGGCTTCCCTGATCATCACGGACAAGCTGGGTTCTCAATTCTACAGGGAAGACGGTACCATCTTTTCTTCGATACTCTTTTTCATAAATCTCAGAATATCCCCTCAAAACAACCTGTTCTTCAATAATTCTTTGCTCAATTGAATGCCATTTAGCAGGAGTAAGTTCGCTGTATGTCTTGGAAAGCAGTTCTTCCGGTTCATATTTCAGCAGAGTCCGATAAACTTCATTGAACTGCGTGATCTTGCCGGTCATATCTACACTGACATAAGCGTCTATCATGCTTTCTGAAAGAAGGTTGAATAACAGCTCATTTTTTTTAATCTCGTCTTTTAGTTGTAACGATTCAAAAAGATAGCGGCTTACAAGATTATATAAGAGGATGCTGGTTATGATGACGAACAAGAAACCCTTTAATACCGAAATTCTTGTGAGAGTGGAGGGATCAGTGGTGAAGAAACTCAGGTTTGTGTCGGATATATATATCCATAAGAAACTGAATATCGCATAGATAGCTATTATTTTTAGCATATTGTAGCGTTCAGTTTTACTAAACACCCTGTTTTTAACTAAACCGGACATGACAGTTCCTTGCTGTAGACAAATTGAGTTGTCCAGATTCGAAGACTATCAGTTGCAGTAAATTTACACCGTAATATTAGACATTTCTGTATATTACCTCCCTTTCAAAGTCTAGTAAAATCCGTTCAATTTGTCTAAATTTGGCTAAATTGGCGGAAACCAGTTATACGTCAACCACTCACCTGTTTCCAGGCTCGTGATGCTTGTGTTCGAGAAGTACCCTCTCATTAAACACGTTACAGCGTCCCCCCCCTCTTTTGTGAAAAATATTTATATGGTTAAGAAGAATACAAAAGGAGTAAACTAAATCAGTTTGCACACCAAATCAAATTACATGGGCGGGACTGGCATGACAAATGTTACGCAGGGTTTATCAGGATTAGGAGATATTGTAGCAAAGATTCAATCGGGTGATGCCGATCCCGCAACAACGGCCCTGAACATCGGATCTTTGCTTGGCAACATGAGCATGACCATTATCATCATTAATATTCTGGCAGGACTGGTTGGGTCAGCCTACTTCATATACGGCAAAAAACGTTGTGATATCAAAATATTGTGCTGTGGAGTGGCACTCTGTGTTGTGCCCTACTTCATCAGCAACACAATATTTCTTGTCGTTGCGTGCCTCGCAATGGCGGCTGCACCTTTTGTCATCTAACAAAAACAGACAATGTTAAAACCATTCACGCCATCAGGTGGAGTTGCGTAGCGGTCTTCGACTCGTCACTTCGGGCATGATTTGAATGATTCGCTGCCGCACTCAGGCTGAACTCCTCGCATCAACTTCGCAACCTCGGAAAATTCCTCCGGAGTATTCAGATTTTGGAAAGACTCCTCCGCTCCGTGAATGGAACGAAAGTTATCATTCGTTATCTGTTTCGTCTTCAACCTGTCCAGCAAATTCATTATACTTTTGTCACCCAGTTCAATAGCCTGCTGCATGGCATTCAGGGCCGATTTGGCATAGAGCGCATGTAGCGGTTCACGAAAACCGGAGCAGCTCAAGGGAACAATGGCATCATATTCCTCAAAGCTTTGGCAGAGAAGCCGAATCAAGGCGGCATTGAGAAACGGCATGTCGCAAGCTGCGGCAAAGATTCGATCTGTGCAGCTGGCACGTAGCCCGGCATGCAGACCGGCAATAGGGCCGGCCCCCGGGTAGATGTCCGCCACTTTACGGCAGGGGATGAATTCATAGAGTTCGGGCGAGTTCGTCACTATGATGATATCGTGAAAGAGCATCTCCATGGTTGAGTACACCCTTTCAATCAACAGCCGCTCGCCTATTTTCAGAAAGGACTTGTTCGTACCCATACGGCTGGAAGCGCCACCAGCCAGAATAACTCCAGTGACACCGGCAATCTGCCCGCAGCCAAAAGACTGTTCACAAATATTATTTTTAGAGTGGTTCATATAATTCATTCTCAAAGACAACTCCTTAAGAAACACTCTAATACACGACTATGAGAGATAACAAGCTGAATTAATTTCAGGTAAATAGAAGTATTGGCCAATTATCAAAAAATATGTGTGACGAGAATTGTAAGAAATATTTTACAGGGGGAATATCCTTGCGCGGTTTTTATCGAGACGGCAGCTATCCTCCTAGATACCGGCTTGGCACTTTCCTCCTGTATGGAGCGCAGCGCCAAGCGCGCCGGTGATGGTCGGGATACTCGGCACCAGCACCGACACTCCAAGCTTTCGCGCCAGCGCCTCCACAACAAAAAAATTGTTGGCAACCCCACCAGTAAATATTACCTGATCCACATACCCTACCTTCTGGAGCATTCCCGCCAAACGGTCAACAACGGAAATATGGATGGCCCGGGCGATATCCTGGACAGGAACGCCCCGATTTTTCAATGAGATAACCTCACTCTCGGCAAAAACGGCGCACATGCTGTTGATCGGCACGTCCTGATCCGATTGGGCTGCCGCCGCACCGAATTCGTCGAGGAAGAAGCCAAGGGTCGCCGCCATCATCTCTAGAAAGCGCCCGGTGCCGGCTGCGCACTTGTCATTCATCTGGAAGGTGGCGACCCGCCCCTCCTGTGTCAAGGCAATTACCTTGGAATCCTGCCCCCCCACATCCAGAATAGTGCGACACTCCGGAAAGAAATGACGCGCACCAAGGGCATGGGCCTTGATTTCGGTGATGACCTCATCGGCAAAATGTTTATGTGCCATATGCCGGCCATAACCAGTGGCGATGATGCGGGACGGGGTAAACCGGGCAATGAGTTCCCTCGATTGGACATGAGGTTCAAAACCGCTCTCCGCCACAGCATGATCGATGAGCACCCCGTCCTTTACCACAACTACTTTGATTGTACGCGACCCCAGGTCGATTCCCAGCTGCATAAAGATTACCCCTGAATCTGCTCGATAAAGGCCTCGATTCGGGTCTGCAGCTGCCCCACGTCCTCGGGTGAATAATCGGACTCGATAGCCAGGAAGGGAATCCCCTCTTTCTCGCAGACCTGGCGCAGCTTCACCGCCTCAATGTTGTAAGTATGGCAAAATTGCAGGCAATAGTCGATAATCCCCTGTGCCCCGGACTCCCGGTACTCCTTGACCACCTGGGACATTCGCTCGTTATTGGGAGTAAAACAGGAGCAGTCAATCTGCATGTAGCGATCAGTGAGGCGCTCCAACTGGCTCTCGACCGTTGTCGAAGACTCATCGATCAGATCCTTGTAGTAGCGGGTGCCGATGCAGCTCTCTTCGTTGACGACGATGGCGCCGGACTTCTCGATGATGTTATGCAGTTTCCAGTTGGGAAGCGCCATGGGCGTCCCCGAAACCATGATCCGCGGGGTAGTGGCCGGAGCCACGGAACTACCACTTTTGATCCGTTTTTCCAGTTCATCGCACAACTCGTTCACCTTCCCGGCAAAACGTCCCGGCTCGTCGTAAAAGGCGATCTGTTCGATTAGGAGCATATCCAGTCCGCTAATCGGCGCAGGGTTGTGATGGCGCAGAGTGTTCAGCCTCTGCAGGGCGCGACGCTTGTCGTTGATCAGCCGAATGGCCCCGGCAATCTCGTCATGACCTGTCTGGTTGCCGGTAACCTTCTCGACCGCAGTCTTGAACTCTTTTACCTCCTCCAGCCAGAGGGCCTTGTCACGGGCACCTTTTCGCTGTGGAATCTCCATGACGTGTGTGGGCACGTAAGCGTCAAGGAGCTCCCAGGTTTTCTTCTTGGCATCACAAGTGGTTTCACCGTAGACAAAATCCACCGCCTGGAAATACGGACAGATTCCGCCTACCTTAAAACCGAAAGCCGACTTAACCATAGGACAGATATTGCGCGGCAGGATCTTCTCCGCGTCTGCAATAGAGCCTTGAGCCCCGCCGCAAAGACCAACGCAAATCCCACCGGCCGCAACCACCAACTCTTCCGGCACATACACGCAGAACGTTCCAACAACGGGCTTTCCCTCACCCTTGGCGGCCATCAACTCATCAATACGGCCAGTATGGATATTGGCCACACAGTCATTGAAATAAGACATCCCCTTGGGACGATTTTTCTGGTTCAGGAATATGTTTGTGTATGCCTGAGTCAGCATTGGCGGCATGTTCTTGAACCGTTCCACGTCCATGTTCAGTCTCGTCCAGAGTTCCTGGTCCGACTTTACCATAAATTGTTCTGCGTCCATTTTTTCTCCTTGCTCTCGTGGTGTGCGAACTTTTTTTGGGAAACAATCCATTTGATAAATCGTTGCTGCCGGATCAATACCAAGTGACACTATCTGACAGAGTCAAAGCATTTCAAGGAAAGCTTCGATCCTGACCCGTAACTGTTCCGAGTCTCCTTCTGAATAGTCGGTCTCAATCTGAAGGAACGGGAGATCGTGGTGCTTCTGCAGACCTTGCTGCAGGGTGAAGGACTCCAGGTTATAGGTATGGCAAGCCTGCCAGGTCAGATCAATTATGCCGTCGACAGCGAATTCCCCGGCAAGCCGTGCAACCAGTTCCAGCCGCCCATTATTAGGTGACATGCAAGAGCAGGGAGTGAGGAGATATTTTTTGGCAATTGCGGTAAGCGGTTCAAGGGACTCGTCAACAGGAGCAACTTTCTTGTAGGCGCTGCAACTCTCTAGACAGACGACGCTGCCACCACTTTCCTCAATAATCCTGATCACCTTGTCAGAGCCGGTCCCAACCGGAACACCGGTCAAAAGGATCCGCGGTGCATCAGGCCTAAATGGTGAACTACCGGCGGAGCACATATCCCTCAGTTCGGCGGTAAGCCGGTTGAGCATAAGTATTGCTTCCCGTTTGTCGATAAAGAAGTTACGGAGGTGGAGTACGGCCAACAGGTCAACACCGCTGATCGGTGAGGGAATATGCTTGCAGACATCCTGCAGATCGGCAAGAGCCTGCCGTTCTTCATTCAGAAGCTGAACGGCGCTTTTCAGCCCCGAGTAACTGATTGTAGTCCCCAGTTCTTCTTCGAGTCGGCTTTTAAACCGTACGACCTCCCGATACCAGTAATGAAAGGAGTCCTCCCCTTCCTGCGTCTGGGGCAACTGCATGAGATGAAGAGGTTTAATCTTCCCAAGAATTTCATACATCTTTTTCTTACCGTCACAGGTGGTTTCCGCCACCAGCAGGTCGGTAAAATAGAAGTAGGGACATGTATCGGTGACTGCAGATCCGAAGCTTGATTTAATGAGCGGGCAGAGGTTCCGTGGCAGATATTTTTCGGCCGCTGAAATAGGAGCTTGACGAGTACCGCAGAGGGAGACGGGTATCGCTCCGGCAGCGACTATGAGTTCGGCAGGGGTATAAAGACAGTAGGTGCCGACGACCTTCCTGCCGGCACTGTGCGCGGCCGTGAGCTCCATCAGGTTCTGATCGCGCATCTTTTCAAATTCGGTCAACAGTAACGGTTTCATGGATGCGGACCTCCCATTGACAACTATTTCGTTACAGCGTCGTTATGCCTTCATGTCGTTAAAATGAACGTTAATCTCATGGGAACGATTGCCAAAATCTGCGATACATAATCAGGAACCCTTACTTTTCAACCGGCAATCCCGCCTCTTTCCACTCAGCAAAAAGGGTCTGATATATGTGGGGGTAGGCAAGCCCCACAAGCTTCTTGTAGCCAAGATAACTGCGGCTGCCTGTATTACAGTAAACAATGATCTTTTTCTCTTTGGGAAGTTTCTCCGACAGCGCTGCCAGCTTTTCCGTCGGCATGTTGACAGCAGAGGGAATATGCCCCTCGGCAAACTCCATGTCGTCGCGTACGTCCACCAGCACGTAGTCGCCTTTTGCAGACTTGATAAGGGCGGCCAACTCTGCGGGTTTTAACTTTGAAGTCTCGATTTTTTTACCGTAGCCGGGTCCTTTCACGAGGGGAAGATCACGCTCCTCCCATACAGGAATTCCCTCGCTATAAATCACAAAGTTTGAATACCCCATAAGCTCCAATTTAGCCGCGACTCTCTTGCTCTTGCCGCACTTGATACCGTTGCAGTAGAGCACCAGTAGAGCATTTTTATCAACCGGCAACTGTGCTACTGCCTTTTCGATTCCCTTTTCCGGCACGTTGATGGCGTTGTGGAGATGAGCCACGGTGTACTCTTCCGGAGTCCGGGCATCAATGATAGCCATGGAGGTCGTTGTATCCATCATATTCTTCAGTTGATCGGTAGTGATAGAGTGATACGTGGTTTCGGCAGCCACAGCCGGAAGGCAGGCTAACAGTACCAGCAGTGCAGATAGCAACAGTCTAAAGAAAGGGGAGATCGCCTGTTTCAGAAATAAGTACATTGTATTCCTCCATTGTCGGGTTGATGTACATAGTTGATGTGCCGCCTGCTATGAACTTTTTTTGGGCGCTTGAATACAAGACCTGTCCCCTGGCTTCTGGAATCGTAAGATGGCTGACATAATTCAAGTTGCTGTTCAAGCCAGGAGCACATTTCCCTAAAAACGGTTATGTCACTGATAGCAGCGAGATTGCGCAGATCGATGACAATTCCGGTCTTCCGCTGCATCAGGAATTCCATATCCCACACTTCGCAGGATACCAGCACTCCGGAGCGGTAGCTGATCTTGCAGGGATTATATAAATGCAGGTGCTTCTTGAAATATGTCATCTTCGCGACACAGAGATCGTAAAAACTGAAAACCAGTTCGACAATGTGACAATTCTTCATCGCCCGATGGGTCAAATAGGGGTGATCAGGTTTGTTGGCGAACTGCCGAACCCAGTAAACACGATTGTTGATTTTTTTGGCTACCAGACGATATTTGTCCAGCAGCTTAACCTTGTCATCCGACAGTTCCCCCTTGATTTTCTCCTGCCACATGGCCACCTCCTGTATTTCTGAACAGTACAGTAAAGAAAAAAACCCGAACCGCCACACGGCTCGGCAAAGAGAAATTGCAATTCCCGTTGGGACGGTTTCTGCAAAATCGTTGAAAAAGCCATCCCTTTCTTGTAGTTATATTTTCGTAAAATAAATCTGCATCAGCGGCACTTTTTATAAATGCGGAACAACACATGAGTAATGCTTTAAATTGTTTTACAAATTCATTATATCACTATTTACGATAAGTCAAATTGATAATACAAATAGCAATCCATAACTTCATCGGCATTTCGGATAGAAGAACCACGTGCAACAGAGAGGATGATTTTGAAACAGTTACAATTTATGTTGTGGTGTATATTTCAGGAAAGTTCATCATTGCTTTTCCGTGGGATATTCGATTGTCAGAGAACTTTGTTTACGATGTTATGGCACCTATTTCCGTCCACGATGTAGTGGCACTCAACTGTTAATCTCTGTTTGAGGGGTTGAGGATGAAATCTCTGCCCTGCAGATAGCAGATTTTTGCAATTGACTGTTTGACAAGTCTCCACTGATATTGCTATACCTACCGTTAGGTATATACCACCCTACAAGGATTCTCATGTCCTCAACCACACATCAGCAGCAACCATCCGTAGAAGCCCGCGAACGACTGCTTGGGGCGGCACTGGTGTTATTCACCCAGCAGGGTTATGCCGCCACGTCGGTGCGCGAAATCTGCTTGAAGGCCGGTGTAACCAAGCCCGTGCTGTATTACTATTTCAAAAGCAAGGAAGGGCTCTACCTGCAGTTGATGGAAGATTCCCATTCCCGGTTTGAAGCAATGCTGGCTGATCTGGGAAGCATTGGCGGCAGCATCCGCCAGCGCGTGATTCGCTTTTGTGAGAGTGTCTTCGATACCACCGTTCAGCAGCTGCCGTTGGTGCAACTGATCTACTCCATCTACTACGGAACCCCACAGGGGGCGCCGCCGTTCGACCTTGAACAGTATTACGACCGAATGCTACTGGTGATCTCAACCCTGATACAGGAGGGCATTGACGCCGGGGAAATCAGGGAGGGTAATGTGAATGACATGGTCTGGGCGTCGCTGGCGTGCATGAGCATCGCCATCGAGGAACAGTTGTGTCACTGCAACCCGCGCCTAGACCGCTCGGCCATGACCCGCATGCTGCATATTGTCTTTGATGGTTTGGCAGTTAGATGAAAAACGGATGTGCAGGAATAGACGTTTTGAACGGGCCGCCGCGCGGCCAGTTACTCTCATCAAGAGGTATGTAATGAAACACACAGCAAGGATGGTTTTGGCGATTCTCGTATTCATGAGCACGACTGCCTGCAGCAAGGGTGATGCAAAAAAAGCAGACAAGCAGACCGTCAAGCCGCCGGTCGCCGTAGAAACCGTAACTGCATCCGCTTCCGAACTGATCGACGGAATAGAGGTC
>JAQUCQ010000001.1 GCA_028686145.1 Desulfuromonadaceae bacterium
AGACCGTCGAGAAACTGTTGCAGAGTCAGCCAATGGTACTGCTCGACCATGATATGATTGAGGAGCGGAATCAGCACGTAACCACCACCGACAAAGATCAGGCCAATGCGGAAGAAGGTCCATGCAATCATAAGCAGCGAGGCCATCAGCTGAATCTCCGGCGGTAATAACTGCTGCAGAGCGACCAGAACGCAGCTCCCAAAAGAATCCAGGCGGCGTTGAGTTTGAAAAACACTGCTGCGCAGAAAGCGACCGCCGCCATCAAGGCACCGTTGCTCCCTCTGATCTGTTTGCGGCCCATATCGATGGCAACGACAACGATCAAACCGATAATGACCGGATTGGTTCCCTTGAGGGCGGCCTGCAGTTGAGGCAGTTTGTTATAGGTGAAGTAGACCCAGGAGAGGAGGCTTACCAACAGAAAAGAGGGAAGTAGAAAGGCTGCTGCAGCGAGTGTTCCGCCACGTATTCCACGCAGGTGGTGACCGGTAAATGTACAGACATTGAGTGAAAACGGTCCCAGTATTTGCCCGAAGGCGAGACCATGCATAAACTCTTCGGATGTAATCCAGTTTTTCTCATGAACGCATACCCGTTCAACCATCGCGACAATGGCCATACCACCGCCAAAGCCGGTTACGCCGATCTTGGCAAATGTCAGGAAAATTTCGGTCAGGCTGATTTTATATGCGTCTGATTTCATGACGGAGTTATAGCAGGAAGTGAGAATTACCAGCAAGGGAAAATGGTGGAGAACATATTGCCTGAACCGGCATGCCATGGTACACATAACAAGAGATGCAATTCAATCAACGACCAAGGAGTTCAGCCATGTCGTTCCGCACTATTGAATGGCTTGATGATGCCGTTATCATGATCGACCAGACCCGCCTGCCGGGCGAAGAGATCTACAACACCTATCGCGATTTTCAGTCGGTTGCGGAAGCAATTAAGGGGATGATAATTCGGGGAGCTCCGGCGATCGGAGTCGCAGCGGCTATGGGCGTTGCGTTGGGGGCCCGGGCTATTATCGCCGATACTCATGAATCCTTTTTCCGCCAGCTGGACAATGTGTGCGACGTATTGGCGCGAACCCGCCCGACGGCTGTTAATCTTTTCTGGGGGCTGGAGCGGATGAAGCAGGCCGCTGAAGCGAACCGGGATAAGAGTCTCGATAAAATCCGGGAAGTTCTAAAAAAAGAGGCGATCCGGATTGAGCAGGAGGATCTGACTATCTGCAAAAATATCGGCAAGTGGGGTGCTACGCTTATTCCTGATGGAGCTGCCGTTTTGACCCACTGCAATGCCGGGGGGTTGGCAACGGCCGGTTACGGCACCGCGCTGGGCGTTATTCGTGCCGCTCATGAGGCGGGTAAAAAGATTCAGGTGTTCGTCGATGAGACCCGCCCCTGGCTGCAGGGAGCGCGTCTGACCGCCTGGGAGCTGATGAAAGAGGGTATTCCGGCGACACTGATTTCCGACAACATGGCCGGTTTTTTTATGAATCGCGGTGAGATCTCCTGCTGCGTGGTCGGAGCCGACCGGATTGCCGCCAACGGCGATACCGCCAACAAGATCGGCACCTATTCAGTGGCGGTGCTGGCCAAAGAAAATAACATTCCTTTTTACGTTGCTGCTCCGGTTTCGACACTGGATCTCACTCTTTCCGACGGGAGCAAAATTCCGATTGAAGAGCGGCCCTCAAGCGAAGTAACACATATTAAGGGTGTTGCAATTGCGCCGGAAGGGGTCCGGGTTCGCAATCCGGCCTTTGATGTGACTCCAGCCCGCTATATTTCCGCGATCATCACTGAAAACGGGATTGTCAGTGGTGATTACCGTACCGGTCTGCGTAAGGCTGCGAGTCCCTGACATGCACAGAGAACACTTCTCCAAGGAGTTTAATCGGATCATTGCGGTTTCTGACCCTGCCAGGCAGGTATCGGACCTGGCCGCATTTCTTGAATTACACGGTTTTCAGCACGGCACGCGCTCTGCCGAAAATGTACAGCTGCTCCGACCGCTATTCACCGTCGAGACGTTGTATCGTATTGTCATCAAAGCTCTCAGAACCCCATCACCTGATCAGGCGTTAAATTCGTTTGAACGGTTGGCTGGAGTCGTCTCTCCGGAAAATCTGTCCAAATTGGCGGAGCGAAAGAAGCGGCTGGCCCACTACGTTATGCTCTGCGGCTCGTCACCATTCCTGGTGAATTTGATGTACAAATCCCCTGACATCGTGTGCTGGCTTTTTCTGGAGGACGGCATCGATCTTTCCCGTTCTGCCGAGGAGATGCAGGCTGCTGTTCATGGCACTGTTGGGGAGTTGACCGATTTTA
This sequence comes from Desulfuromonadaceae bacterium, assembly GCA_028686145.1. GTDB lineage: Bacteria > Desulfobacterota > Desulfuromonadia > Geobacterales > Pseudopelobacteraceae > JACRCG01. Next base: position 2,340 of record JAQUCQ010000001.1, read on the forward strand.
CTGCCCTGCAGAAGGCGCTGCGAAGTTTCAAACGCAGTGAAATTGTGCGGATTGCCGCTCGTGACCTCTGTGAGTTGGCCCCGCTTGAAGAGGTTATGAGGGAGCTTGCCGATCTTGCTTCATCAATGCTTCAGGTTGCGTATGAGGTCTGTCGGCGCTGTCTTATACGCGACCATGGTGTTCCGCTGCTGACGGAAGATACGGGTGAAGTGCGCGAAGCAGAGATGACCGTGATCGGCATGGGCAAGCTTGGTGGCCGAGAGCTGAATTTTTCTTCTGATATCGATATCATCTTCTTCTATGAGTCGGACAGGGGTGAGACCGCTGGCGCAGAGAACGGACCGGGAGGGAGGAAAGGTGGCATCTCGCTCCATGTCTTCTTTAACAAGCTGGGGGAGATGATCAGTCGGGCGCTCTCACAGGTAACGGAAGATGGATTTGTATTTCGGGTGGATGTTGGCCTTCGCCCTGAAGGGAAATCGGGCGATATGGCGATTTCTCTTCGCTCGGCGGAGATCTATTATGAATCCTGGGGGCAGTCCTGGGAACGTACCGCCATGCTGAAAGCCCGGCCGGTGGCTGGTTCGCTGGCGGTGGGTGAACAACTGCTTAAAACCCTGCAGCCGTTTATCTACCGTAAATATCTCGATTACAATCTCATCGAGGATATGAAGCTGATGAAGCAGAAAATTGATGCCTCGCTGGCTCGTTCACGGGAAGGGGAAATCAACCTCAAGCTTGGTCGTGGCGGCATTCGTGAAATCGAATTTTTTATTCAGGCGCTCCAGTTGGTGTATGCCGGGAAAAATCCGAAACTGCGGGAACGCAATTCGCTCTCTGCACTGGATACGCTTCTGGCGGCACAATTGCTTGGCGAAGACGATCATCGTAAATTGAAGGAGGCGTATCGTTTCCTTCGGTCGGTCGAACACCGTATTCAAGTGGTACAGGAACGCCAGACCCACAATTTGCCGGCCAAAGAGGAAGAGATGCTTGCGCTGGCAAGGCGGAGCGGGTATCTGCGCCCTACCGGGCTGGCGCGTTTTTGCGAGGTACTGGAAGAGCATCGCGGCAATGTTTCCGTCATCTATGGTACCCTTTTCCATTCGAGCGACGAAAAACTGGAGCAGGAAGTCCATCCGCATATTTTATTTCTTCTCGATCCCAAGGCTGATTCCGATCTGGTCAAGGATATGCTGATGGAACATCATTTTGAGGATGTTGAGCGTGCCTATGATAACCTGATTTCTTTGCGGAGGGGGCCGATAAAAATCAACCTGACCGAGCGGAGCCGCCGTCTTCTGCAAAAAATCACGCCACTGATGATCCATGAAATTTTTGAATCGCCCGATCCTGATCTGGCTCTGACCAACCTGGAACGCTTCCTGGCGGTAGTTGCCACCAGGTCATCCTATTATGCTTTGCTGGCGGAAAATCGTCATACGATCAAGTTGCTGGTGTCGTTGTTTGGCATGTCAGAATTTCTTTCCAAGATCCTGATCAGCCATCCGGAGCTGCTTGACAGCCTGGTCGCCCGAAGCGGTTCCACCGTCATCAAAACAAAGGAAACGATGCTGGCAGAGTTGGCATCTCTTCTTGAACGGAGTGACTATTTTGAGGATCACCTGGACATTCTGCGTCGCTATCGCAACGAGGAATTCCTGCGCATCGGACTGAATGATATTCATGGCCGCCTGCTACAGGGGGAGGTCACTTCGCAGCTCAGCCTGCTGGGAGAAGTCTGCTTGGCCACGGCGTTCCAACTTGCTGTTACGGAGTTGCAGCGCTTCGGTCGCCCCATCTGGCAGCGCGAGGGGCATGCTACCGAGGCGAATTTGGCGATTATTGCTATGGGAAAGTTGGGCGGTGAGGAGCTTAACTACCATTCTGATCTGGATATCATCTTTGTGTACGATCATCAGGGGCAAACAGACGGCGAAAAACAGATCACGAACCACGAATATTTTGCCAAATTGGCCCAGAAGATCATATCGATCCTGACCTTGCAGACCCGTGAAGGGTATGTCTATAAGATTGACACACGGCTTCGCCCATCCGGCAATGCCGGCCCCCTGGTGACGTCACTGGATTCTTTTCTCAACTACCACCGAACGGAAGCTCAGGTATGGGAGCGCCAGGCGCTTACCAAGGCTCGCGTCGTACTGGGCGACGATAAGCTGGCAGGCCAGCTGTACGACATTATTCGCCACACGATTTACGGCACTAGTATAGATAATGAAGGGCGTCAGGAGATCCGCCGTCTGCGGATGAGGATGGAAAATGAACTGGCTCGCGAGAAGAGCGGCAGTTACAATATTAAAACCGGACGGGGCGGGATGGTGGATGTGGAGTTTGCTGTTCAGTACCTGCAGCTGCGGGAAGGGCGCCGTTCTCCGGAATTACGCACTCCCAGCACGCTTATTGCGCTCAAGGAAATCGGCACGCTCGGGCTGTTACCCAATGACAGCGCCCAAACGCTCCTGTCCGGATATAAATTTCTGCGCAAACTTGAAAACCGCCTGCGGATTATCCATGACTATTCGGTCAATGATCTCTCCGGGTCAAAAATGTATCTGAACAAACTGGCGCGACGCCTCGGATATGACCCCAAACTGAAGAACCCGGGTGCCGCGCTGATTTGTGATTATGAGGAGATAACGGGCAAAATCCGGGATGTGTTTGACCGGTTGTTTGAGGGAGAATAAATTGTGATGGGGCTTGCCTTCAATTGGCTGAATCAGCCGGTTTTTCGTAATCCAGCACCTGGCATAATGCCGCATCAATTTTCGATACATCAACAACGGTGTTAAAACAGGGGCCAAAGGGGCGCTCGTTGAGGATGCCGATAACCGGCAGGGGATAGCAGTCTTTTATTCCTGAGGTCAGATCCCGCTCACAGGCTACTGCCAACACCAGTTTTGGCCGTTTTTCCACAATGACCTTGCGAGCCAGGGTACCGCCGGTGGCAACCGAAATATCGACAGAATACTTTCGTCCGATCTCGACCAGGCCCTTGACGCTGCAGCGTCCGCATTTTACGCATTTGTGGATGTTACCGGTAACTTTGATTTCGCAATCAGACAGTTGGATACAATGAGGCAGCAGCACCAGGATTCTGTCCGGTTTTACCTTCATGCGCTGAGACATCACGAGGCTGTTGTTCATGGCAATAAAAGATTGCCGGATACTGTCCTTGTCAAGTCCCATTACCCTCCCCACAAATTCGATAACCGGCAATAAAAACTTGATAACGACCAGGCGCATGAAGCGGGTCAGAAAAATGTCCTTGCCCAGTGCGGTGGTCAGCACCAGCAAGCCGGTGCCGAGAATTGCAGCGCCGGAGAGCACAACCATGATAATGCCGACGATATGCGGCAAGTTAGGGTTAATGTTGGCCAGTCCGCGGTTCGGGATCCACCAGATCAGGAAGATGACTGCAACCACAATCAGGCAGGTTATGCCCATCAGGGTGACAAAGAGCCGTTTGCGTGGCGGCGTGGTTACTGTTTGCGGAGTATCTGTCATAATGAAGACCCTTCAGGTTGCGCGTCTCCAAGCAGAGTCCCTTCAGAAACAGGGTAACCGGCCAGAAAGCTGGCGCAGTCGAGGCGTTTCTTACCGGCCAGTTGCAGTTCATGTAAAAAAAGACTGCCCGATTGGCAGGCTACTTCAAAAGTGCCTTTCGCGGCCTGCAACACGGTTCCTGGCTTTCCCGAACCGTCACCGACGCGGGTGCGGAAAATTTTCAGCATCTGACCGTCTATGACCGTACAGGCGCCCGGCCAGACCGCCAGACCGCGTACCTGATTGTGGATTGTGCGGGCGTCAGCATGCCAGTTGATAACACCGTCCTCTTTTTTCAACATGGGGGCATAGCAGCTGTCGGCATTGTTTTGTGGCTGCGGGGCAAGGTTTCCAGCCGCAAGCCTGTCAAGCGTTTCTGCCAGCAGCTCAGCCCCCATGTTTGACATGCGGTCATGCAGTGACAGGATATCTTCGTCTTCATCAAGAGGGGTTTTCTGCGTCAGTAGCATATCACCGGTGTCAAGGCCGACATCCATCAGCATGGTGGTTACGCCGGTTTCCGTCTCTCCATGTATGATGCACCAGTTGAGCGGTGCGGCACCACGGTAGCGGGGCAACAGCGAAGCGTGGACGTTGATGCAGCCATGTGGGGGGATCTCCAGTAACATCTTGGGAAGAATCTGGCCAAAAGCGACGACAACGATAACGTCAGGCTTGAGCTCACGGATGATGTCGACAAAGCCAGGATCACGGACTTTTAACGGCTGGAATACCGGAATATCATATTTCTGGGCCAACTCCTTGACCGGTGGCGGCATCATTTTCTGGCCACGCCCTTTGGGTCGATCGGGCTGTGTGATGACTGCCACAATATTCTCTTCGCGTTCAATCAGTTTCAACAGGGTTGGACAGGCAAAATCAGGTGTTCCCATGAAAATAGTTCGCCAACCGGTCATCGCTTATCCTCTGCCGCTTTGCGGGCTTTACGCTGGAATAGTTCACGTTTGAGCGTCGAGAGGTGGTCGACAAACAAGACGCCATCAAGATGGTCAATCTCGTGCTGAAATGCGATAGCAAGTAGGTCTTCCGCTTTCCAGGTACGCTCGACGCCATCAATATCGAGCGCTTTGACGATCACTCGGGCATGACGTCTGACATTGGCGGCATAGTCTGGCACTGACAGGCATCCTTCTTCTTCGTAGGTTTCTCCTTCGGCATGGACAATAGCCGGATTAATGGCGACAATTAGATCCGGTGGTTCATTTTTACCCGAGATGTCAATAACAATAACACGCTGGTGGACGCCGATTTGAGGCGCTGCCAGACCAACTCCCGGCGCAGCATACATAGTTTCAGCCATATCCTGAACAAGCCCCCGGACCGAATCAGTGATAATTGTAATCGCAGCGGATTTTTTCTTGAGCTCGGGGTTCGGATAGGTAAGAATAGTGCGAATCATTGTATATCCTTCATTGATGATATAAGTATGTAACGATACTATTTTAAAGCGATAAAATCAATTCCATCTTGAAGGGCACACATGAGGTGCGGGTATGACGGATCCGATCAAGGAAATCAGTGGGACTCAGGGTACTTCTGCAGGGGGGAGCTACAGCGGAGGCAGCTTTTCGGGACATCATAAAAAAAAAGAGGCGATTGTGCCGCAAAGCGATCTCATCGAGATATCCCAGGATGCCCGGGATCGTTCAAAAGGCACTACAAAAAAGAGCATTCTGGAGTATCTGAAGAAGCTGCTGGGATAATTCGGCGGTGCCGTATGGTATATTTTGCCATTAATTAAAAAATCCCTTATCCTTTTCATACGCTTCGATGAAAGCCTCCATAAGTGCCTCTATGCGCTGTTCATCCAGGCCCAGCCTCTGTGCCGGCACTGTTTGTAGCAGATCCAGGCCGGTATCCGGTTCACGCATGCCGATCCCGACTTTGTGGCAAAATAGATCGGACAGTCCGACAACACAGGTCAGGTTTATCTGGCAGGGATCTCCATCTCCCGGAAAATCAAACGTATGATGATCCAGCACGGCGTGCATCAGCATGTCAGGAAAATTCCATTTTTTGATGACCAGCCCGCCAACTTCGGAATGGGTATATGGATAAACCCGTTGTTCCGCTTCTTCAAAGGAAATCCCGTCATTGTAACAGCGCTGCATGACTTCTTGAAACTGCTGCTTGTTCATGGTGTTCATGATGATTTTGCCGATGTCGTGGAAAAGTCCGCCAAGAAAAGCCTCTTCTTCACTTACCAGGCGGGTTTCCTTGGCAATCATGCGCGACGCCAAACCGGCTCCAAAGGAGTGTTCCCAAAGCATTTTTTCGGTTAGTCCGTACGGCTGGTAAACCTGTTTGACGGATGCCGCTACCACCAAACTTTTTAAAGTGGCAAAGCCCAGAACGACAATTGCATGGGACAGTGTCTGGATCTGACGCTGACAACCGTAGAAGGAGGAGTTTGATATCTTTAACACGCGAGCGGCAACAGCCGGGTCAGAGGCAACAACTTTCGCCAGCTCTTCAGCAGTAGCTGTTTCACTCTCGATAAGCTGCATGACCTTGGTTGCGACAACCGGGATAGTCGGGAGGTCGCTGGCGGTCATGATCATTATTTCCAATTCTCTGTTCATCATTTCCTTAAGCAGCACATGTTTCTGATGCATGCAATCGTAATATAAAATAAATGAGACATTATCCACAAGTTGAGGCAAATAATCAAGTATTTAGCCTATGCAGGCCGGGATGCACGTTTCATGGATAACGGTAAACGTGAAACTGTACATGGATTAGTGTGGGGATAGATATGAATGATGTTTGTGTGTTATAGAAATGTTCTGCGGCATAATGGAATACAGGAATATATAACCAGATTGCTCAACCTTCGCTGTTATAGACTCAAAATCTAAGAAATCATGGGTATAGAGAATGCACAAATATCGTCAATTAAGAACGGCACTATATTTTATTATAATTATTGTTTCTATCGTCGGGTTATCAATACTGTCCACCCGAATTTGGGGAGGAAAACCTGAACAACCCCAAAAGCGTAATGTGCTGATAATAGAGAAGGGAATGACTATTAACCAGTTTGGCGAGGCTAATGCATTACCAAATACAGTCTTGAAGGAGGTCTTCAACCTTAAAGGACAGCCTGATTTGGGAAGAACGTTGGATGAATATGGAAGTCCTGAACAAATAACCTCTATGGTTACTAAAAAGCTGGCATTGGCCTCAGAGCATGCCAGCAAAAACTGGATCAAAATTCCGGTAAAATTTGGCCTCTGGTTTATCTATTTGGCATCAATTTTCGTGCTCTTAAAGAAACGAAATATTACGTCAGGCGTCAGGAGGGCGCTGCTCTTTACGGCAATACTGATCTTTGGTGTCGTTCTTGGGTCAGACCCCAACCCAATGGGCACAATCAAGGATGCCATTTACCTGTATGGCACTGCACATGTGATCTTTCCCCCTCGAATGGTTGCACTGTCGATATTTTTGTTGATCGTGTTTTTTGCCAATAAATATATTTGCGCGTGGGGTTGCCAAGCTGGCGCACTCCAAGAGTTGATTTTTCGGATCAATCAGACTGACGAACAGAAGGCTGCTGTTGGTAGAAAGATTACACTACCTTTTGCCCTGACAAATTCTGTTCGGTGCGCTTTTTTCTGTGTATTTATCTTTGTCACTTTCACGTGGGGCATCGACATCATTGGCCCGATTGACCCTTTCAAGATCTATAAGCCAACACAACTGGGGCTCATTGGAGGGATCTTTATCGGCTCCCTCTTAGTGGCCAGCCTCTTCATTTATCGACCGTGGTGCCACCTTTTCTGTCCATTCGGCTTAGTCGGATGGCTCGTGGAAAAAGCCAGCCTTGTTAAAATAAGCGTAAACTATGAAACATGTATTGCTTGTCAGAAGTGCGCCACGGCTTGTCCTTCAACGGTAATGAATGCTATTTTGAAACGCGACAAAACAACAATACCTGATTGTTTTGCCTGCTATTCATGCCGGGAAGTCTGTCCTACCGGTTCAATATGTTTTTCTTCCAGAAAAAGAACCTTCCCTCCTTCAGATCATTTCAATAAAGGAAAGAAAGACAAAGGCAACGTATGATTATTCAAGAAGAGACCTTAGGACCCAAAGTCGTCAGCTGATTATCCTCAACATTGGCAAGATGATATAGTTAAGAAGGAAGTTGAACATATCCACATTACAATGGGAATATATCCATGATTTACGACTTCATTGTTGTTGGTGCGGGAATAATTGGGATGTCTACTGCGTGTAAACTTCAACAGTCATTTCCTGGCCGCTCTGTACTGGTTGTAGAGAAGGAAAGCCAACCTGCTTGCCATCAAACAGGGCGAAACTCGGGGGTTATTCACGCCGGCGTTTACTACACCCCGGGGAGCATGAAGGCAAAATTCTGCCGCGAAGGGAATGTAGCAACCAAGGCGTTCTGTACTGAACATGGCATCAAATATTCTGAATGCGGCAAGCTACTGGTGGCAACAAACAATGTGGAACTTGAACGAATGGCAGGGTTGGTTTCGCGTTGTAAAGAGAATCAAATTTCGATTGAGGTGTTGACTGCCTCTCAGTTGAAAGCATCCGAACCTAACATCACAGGGCTCGGTGCCATTTTAGTCCCGTCTGCCGGGATCGTCAGTTACACGGAAATTACCAAAAAGATGGTCGACCTGGTAGTACAGGGTGGTGGTGAGGTGCGATTTAATAGTCAGGTTGTGGGGGTCAAAGAACAGCTTGATAACATAACGGTACAGACAAGTGGTGGGCAATTCGAAGGGCGCTTTTTAGTTGTCTGTGCTGGACTAATGGCGGATCGGGTTGTGCGGATGTTAGGGGTTATACCGGAGTTTAAAATAATTCCTTTCCGAGGGGAGTATTATCTGTTGAGCGAAAAGCACAACAATATTGTCAAGCACCTTGTCTATCCGATTCCTGATCCTGACCTGCCTTTTCTCGGTGTACATTTAACCCGGATGATTGACGGCACCGTCACTGTCGGACCCAATGCGGTTCTTGCCTTCAAACGGGAAGGGTATGGTAAATTTGATTTCAGCTTGAGAGACGCTTTCGAGATGTTGACCTACCCTGGGCTTCTCAAAGTACTGTATAAAAACTATATGGTTAGCATGGTGGAGCTGAAGAATAGTCTGTATAAAAAAGGATATCTTGAATTAGTCCGGAAATACTGCCCCAGTCTTACTCTGGAGGATCTGCATGACTACCCGGCAGGCATCCGGGCCCAAGCTGTCACTAGGGATGGTCTCTTGGTCAACGATTTCCTCTTTGTGAGCACGCGGCGCGCATTGGCGGTCTGTAACGCGCCGTCCCCAGCGGCAACCTCCGCCATTCCTATCGGCAATTACATAGTAGAAAAAATAAAAAAACTGAATTTGTAAGGAAAATAAATCACCAACAATTGGCACGAGCAGTCAACAAGCATGCTGGTTATGTTCAGAGCCGTCCGGCATTCATTATTCTATGTCCTTGGATCCTTCCTTTATGATGAACCACTGCTGTTTATCAAAATCAGAGTATTTGGGAAAAACAGCCCGATCATCAGGTGGTTAGTTGCTTTAGGGGACCAATGTAGCCTAAATTATTGAAATAGTATCAGATGATGTGTATAATCCTGCCGCACTACCAAGAGAAATTGAGGACCCCGCCGCTATGAAGATCCTGCAAACATACCTGTTGCTGCTGAGCGCAACACTTCTTTTAACTGGCTTCAGTTGGGGATTCGGTGCTGATTCCTGCAAAAAAGCGCTTGAAATTGCCGGTACTCTTGACACCATTCGCGACGAGGCTCACGTGCGTCAAACGGAGGCTGATATTATTGCCCAGTGTCCGGATGGTGCCGCCGCCCATTTTGTCAACGCGCTCCAGCAGGAGCGGGTTGGCAACTTTGATGGCGCTATAGAAGAATACCGCCGCACCCTGAAGCTAGCTCCTGCTTTTGCGCGAGCCAGCGGAAATCTGGGACTGCTTTATGCTCAGAAAGGAATGAATGATGAAGCGTCGGTGGAGCTGGAACGTGGACTCGCTTCTATTCCGAGTCCTTTCTATCATAAGGCGCTGGCAAAAATTCTTGCCGCGCAAAAAGTCTATCCACTGGCCGCATATCATTACAACGAGGCGAGTCGTGAGTTGACTGGTGATACTTCCATATTTATCGGCCTTGCTGAAATCTACTCTGCGTTAAACCAGCCTGATAAGGCGCTGGAAACATATCGAAGGGCTCTGGCTGCTGATCCCGGTTCAACAAGCGCACATCTGGGCATTGCTACGATCAATCTGCAGCGGGGCGAGATTGATAAGGCACTTGAAGAGCTGAAGAGGGGTGAGGTTTCAGAACCGCAGAATCGTGACATTCACCTGATGCTTGCAGAAATTTACAAAAAGAAGGGCGATATCAAACAGGCTGACTACCACTTGTTGCTTGGGGGCAAGGGTAATCTTACGCAGACTGTTAAAAAAACGGCCGAGCAGCTTGAAGTGGGCAGCACTACCACGAATATCGAAAATCTGAGGAATGCTATCAAGGAACATCCGGAAGATGTTCTTTTATACGAAAAGCTCGGCCATCTCTACCAGGCGGCAGGTAAAGATGCGGAGGCTATCCAGGCCTATCGTGAAGCGGCACATCTCAACAGCACGAACAGCGATGTATACCTTAATCTGGGTATCCTGCTCGAGAAAAAGTCCCAGATTGATGAGGCGGTTGTTGCCTACAAACGTGCAGTCAAGGTTAACCCGGGCAATGCCGAAGCGCATCTGCGGCTGGGCGATCTTCGCTTCTCCCGTGGTTTGTACAAGGAGGCGGTAGAGCAGTATTCCGAGTTCCTCAAACTGCGTCCTGCAAGTCCGGATATCCATCTTAAACTGGCTCGAATCTTTGTAAAAAACAAAGAGTCCGGCCTGGCTCTTTCGTCGTACAATTCCGTTCTTTCTTACAGCCCGAATGATGGCGACGCCAACAGGGAGATTGCCGCCCTGTACGCTCAAAAAGGAGACTACGAAAAAGCCGTTGAGCATTATAAAAAGGCGCTTGCTGTTCACACGGATGATAACGAGGTGCGAACTGCTCTCATATCCATCTATGTAAAAAACAAGCAGTACGACGAAATAACTGCCCTGCTTAAAGAGGCGGTCGAGCTTGGTCCCGATGACCCGCTTAATCACTATAAGCTGGGGCTGATTTATGATTTTAAAAAAGAGTATGATAATGCAATTACTGCGTACAAAAAAGCGATAGAGCTGAAGCCCGATTATGCGAGGGCACTCAATGCGCTTGGACGGCTGTATATGAAAACCGGGCGCCTGAGTGAAGCGAAAGAGACACTTGAAGCGGCTAAAAAAGCAGATCCAACCATGGAAGAAACGGCCGTTTTGCTTAATAATATTCGTGACGAATTTAACCCTGAACCCCATAAAATTGTTAAGAGAAAAAAAGGGAAGAGTCACAAACACAAGAAAAGTTTGAAAAAGACAAAAAAGCGGAAATCCGGTAAGGCTGTTCCTGCAGCGGCCAAAAAAGCCACAAAAAAATAGTGGCTCGCTGACGGAGGCATATACTTACGAATAATTTCTACATCCCGGCATCCCGCGACTGGAAATATAATGACAGCTCCGAGCAGTGCAGATTCCTATTTTCCTTTTGACATTCAGATATCCTTCCACCACTGGCGTTCCCTCGACTTGGGGACGATTTCAGACAGCATTAAAGAACGTGGCATTCCCAAGATACAATTTTTCCGGCAACTTGCTCTCAAGCTGAATCACTCCCGCCCGCCCGGAGCTGCTGTTGTGCATGCGAGCGAACTCAACCTGTATGCATCCCTTCAGAAAACGTTGCGGTATCTCATTGATGGTATCGCACACGCTCCTTCATCCTCCCTTCTGATCAAGGCTCTGGAATCGGAGGGGTTTGACATGTTTGCAGAAAATCTGCGCACAACTGCTCAGCGTTTCGTCGAATTGTTCCCACCTTCACCGGTTTTACAGGGCGACATTACGCCGGGCCACTGGCTGGATAACAGCCTGAAAAGCCAGCTACACACGCATCAGATACTTCGTGAACTGCTGCTGCTGCGGGTGGCTGCCGCGAATCCGGCGATTGAAAACTTCCGGGAACTTGTTGATGACCGGGATCTGGCATCATCGTCCGACTACACGAATATTGTGCGGGCTTTTGACCGCTCTCTGAAGGAAGGGCCGATACTTGCCGAAAAAGGGTGTACCCTGATCGAGGCCCTCATGGCGGCGATCACCGCTTCTCCCGATTCTCTGGCCGGTCAGGTTGCGTACCTCCGTGAACAATGGCAGGGTATCTTGCCGGCTGAGCTATTGCATGAAGTGGAGACCGCCCTTGATATTTTGCAGGAAGAACAGCGTGCCCGCGGTGGTGGTGAACCGGGACCGGCACCTGTACTGGAATTCCGGCGTGCTGGTGCACCCACCGGCGATACTTTCGGCCAATCTGGGGTCAATGCAGTATTCCATGGTTTTGATTACCCTGCATATGAGGCATTTTCATCTGATGCCGGTTGGATGTCGCATGTCGTACTGATGGCCAAGATGGTGTATATCTGGCTTGATCAACTCAGTCGTTCCTACGGTTACCCGATAACCCGACTTGACCAGGTACCGGACAGCGAACTTGACCAGCTGGCTGCCCGTGGGTTTACAGGGCTCTGGTTGATCGGTCTCTGGGAGCGTTCTCCTGCTTCGCAGCGGATCAAGCAGATCTGCGGTAATCCTGAGGCAATTGCTTCGGCCTATTCATTGTACGACTACGAAGTTGCCGCTGATATCGGCGGCTGGGAAGCACTGGCAAATTTGCGTGAACGTGCCGGCCTTCGTGGCATTCGGATGGCCAGTGATATGGTGCCGAATCACACCGGCATCTATTCGCGCTGGGTGATACAGCACCCGGATTGGTTCATCCAGACCGATTATCCCCCGTTCCCGACGTACCAATTTACCGGTGAAGACCTTTCTCACGACAGCAATGTCTGTATCCAGGTGGAAGATGGTTACTGGAACAAGAGCGATGCTGCCGTAGTATTCAAACATTACGATCGCTCCAGTGGCCGGAGCCGCTACATTTACCACGGCAATGATGGTACGAGTATCCCATGGAACGATACCGCCCAGCTCAATTATCTGATCCCAGAACTGCGCGAGGCGGTCATCCAGACTATCCTGCATGTAGCGCGCAATTTCCCGATCATTCGCTTCGACGCCGCCATGACACTGGCTAAAAAGCATTATCAACGTCTCTGGTTTCCGTTGCGCGGCCTTGGCGGTGGTGTTCCGTCCCGTGCTGAACATGGCATGAGTAAGGAGGAGTTTGATACCGTTTTTCCGGTAGAGTTCTGGCGTGAGGTTGTTGATCGTGTGGCGGTTGAAGCTCCCGGTACGCTGCTTTTGGCAGAAGCCTTTTGGATGATGGAGGGGTATTTCGTCAGAACGCTCGGCATGCATCGTGTGTATAACAGCGCATTTATGAACATGCTTAAAACTGAAGAGAATACCAAATACCGCACAACCATCAAAAACGTGCTGGAATTTAATCACGAGATTCTCAAGCGTTTTGTCAATTTCATGAATAATCCGGATGAAAAAACTGCGGTAGCCCAGTTTGGTTCGCAGGGTAAATATTTTGGTGCGTGTGTGTTGCTGGCAACCATGCCCGGCTTACCGATGTTCGGGCATGGCCAGATTGAGGGTTTCCACGAGAAATACGGCATGGAATACAAACGTGCCTACTGGGATGAGCACGTGGATGAGGGGTTGGTACGTGGCCATGAAATGTGGATATTCCCGCTGTTACGTCGCCGCTGGCTTTTTTCGGGATCTGAGAACTTTGTGCTGTATGACTTTCATGCCGGTGATGCTGTTGATGAAAACGTCTTTGCCTATTCCAACCGCGCGGGTGAACATCGGGCACTGGTACTGTATCATAACCGTCATGCGGTGACCTCCGGCTGGATCAGGGAATCGGTTGCTTTTGCCGTTCGCGATGGTGGTGAGGGGGCTGGCTTGGACAGAACGTCTCTTGCCGAAGAACTTGCAGCACCTGATGAGGACGAGTGCTACCTGGCTTTCCGTGATCAAACCGAGGGGCTAGAATATCTCCGTTCAACACGCGAACTGCGCGAGCGGGGTCTGTATGTCGAGCTTAAAGAGTATCAGTTCCACGTTTTTATGGATTTCCGGGAAATCCGCGATGACCGGGACCGCTCATGGCTGTCGCTGTATTCAGAGCTGAACGGTTCAGGTGTCACTTCGCTTGAAGAACAGCGTAAACAGTTGCAATATGGCGAATTGAATGCTGCATTTTTCAGCATCTTTGAGATGTTCACGGCGGTACCACCTCTTTTGAAGGATGCACCATTGTTACGGGCGGTAGATACGTTTCTTACGGTAGCCGGTACGGTCGAGCCTGTTGCTACTCGGACAGTTAAACCTCGCGCATCCGTCGACAAACCTAAATTAAAGACTCTCCGGCACAAAAGTAATGCTGTGGAGCTTTTCTCCCGTTTCACGGAGCTTAAAACTCACAGAACGACGGCAAGCGATGCCCGTCTGTTCAAATCTCGGCTGGAGACCGGTTTTTCTGATCAGGCGACCAAAACTCTTCTGCTAGCCGTGCTGATACTTCGAGAGACTTCATTAGATCCGGTCAGCTGCGGGCTCGATTACACTTTGTTGAAGTTTGTACAGCTGGAGGGAAACCTTGGGTTTGGCAGCCGTGCCGTCGAACTGGTTGCAGCGCTGCTGGAGTGGTTGCATGTGCGCGGTCGCGCCACGGACAAACTTAACCTGAAACTTTTGCAGAGTCTTTTTGAACTCGAAGCATGTCGAAAATATGTATTGATTCATGAAAGCGGCGGGACCGAATGGTTTAATAAGGAACGCTTTGAGGAGCTGGTCGAGTGGATTGCAGTATTGAGCTTGATAGAGCAGTACAAACTGCCGCTCTCTGCCAGAGTTGTTTCAATGATGATGGGTGAGGCAGAGCGCTCTCTGCGCCTAGCGACATTGCTGGCCCATGAGGTCGGTTATCGCAGCCTCCTGTTTTCTGAGCTGCCGGAGAGGGCTTTCAAGAAGCATGTCTGATGGCCCCTTGCATGAGGTATGCCCCGGACTTGTCAGAAACCAGCGGATAGAATCGCTCGTAGTGCCTTGAATGTGAGCCGAGTTATAGGTAATCAAGCAGCGACATTTGAGAGATCTTTGCCGTTGCCGATAAGGAAGCGTTGAAGGCTGTTTGCTGTTGGGTGAGTTCTACAGCCATTTTTGCATAATCAACATTCTGGGTATTGCCGTACACGTCCAGCAAGGTGTTCTTGGTGTTTTGGTTAAGTTTGGCCATACTGTCAAGTCGCGTCACGCGCGCGGCCACGTCACTCACGGCGTTATTGATCTGGTTGGCCCCCGCCTCAAGCGCCTGCGCCCCCGCTTGAATTCCGGGAACATCGTTAGCATTCACTGCGGTGATCAGGTCGTCGAACGCTTTAAAAATATTGGTTGCGCCGTACGGTTGAGTAACAGCTCCGTCTGAGGTAAGTAGCTGATTGCCTGGAATATTTATCTGTTGGGTCGTGCTCGTCCCAATTTCTACCTTGAGCGCACTCTCATCACCAGTATAGTAGGGGGAGTTATTGTTGAAAGGGGGGGTCGTATTATTGGCACCGCCAAAAATATACTGGTCACCATTTTGCGTATTGCCCATGTCGACCATCTGTTGTTTCAATGCCGTAAGTTGCGAGACGGCGTTTTGACGCGCAGCCGCATCACTGCTGCCGTTGGTTATGGTGGCTACCAGCGTCTTGGCAAGCTGCATGGTGTCTGACATTCCGGTCAGGGCTGTATTGGTGATTTGCTGCCACGTAGAAGCCTTTTGGATGTTGCTGAGGTACTGATCACCGGCGCTGACCTTGTCGCCGATATCCAACAGCAGCCGGGTATTGATCGGATCATCGCTGGGGCGGTTGACGTTACTCCCTGTAGAAATCAGCTCATTTATTTTATCCAGCTTGGCCCGTCCCTGCTGGATATTATATAGTGAATTATCTGAGGTTATATTGGCTGTAATGCGCATATTATTTCTCCCGTTTCTTTAACGTATCAAGCCCATGACCGTATCCATCATCTCGGTCGCAGTGGTGATCAGTTTGGAGGATGCTTGATAGGAACGTTGATATTTGATCAGATTGGTTAATTCTTCATCCAGTGAAACGCCGGAATTTGATTCACGCAGTGTTGTCAATTGCTTGGTAAAGGCAATGTCCTGCGCTTCGGTACTCTTCGCTGACTGGACATCCAGACCAACTGAACTTACCAGACCGGTAAAATAGCTGCCGAAACTAGCCGTATTTCCAGACATAACTTTTTTATTTTGCAGTTGCGCCAGGGCAAGAGCATTACTGTTATCGCCAAGTAGACCGGCGCTGCTCGATGCCGCAATTTTATCCGTGCCGGTTATATTGGTGGTATTGAGGGATATTGTCGCAGCCGTGGTTCCGGTGAAAAAATCTGCCCCCGCAATGCCATTCTGGTCGTATCCAAGCTTGTGTTGATCATTTACCGTGGTGGCAATTGTGGACGCCAGTGCATCTACCTTATCCCGGTAGCCGGGAATAATAGTGTCACGCAAATCCACCGTTGCACCCAGTGCCCCGCTTGTCGGTGTTACCAGCGCCGAACCGCCACCAGGCGGAGTAACATTAATATCATAGAGACCGGTGCCCGCATTTGTCGACAAAGAAAAAGATCCTGCCGTTGTTCCCGTGACAAGAGACGTACCACTGTCGGCATATGTGACATCTGTCGTCCCATCGCTGTTTTCCGTTGCACTTATACCGATTTGTTGGGAAAGGTCCCGAATCAGTTGATCCCGTTGATCCCGGATCTCATTGGCGTTGCCGCTCACCAATTCAGTGGTTTTAATCTGCCCGTTGAGTTGGGCAATGTTTTTCAAGGTGGCGTTGATGCTGTCCGTCAGCGGAACCAGAGAATCATTCTGCGTGTTGATAGTATCCGTGAGAGTCGTGTTGACGGCTTTGAAATTGTCTGTCAGTATCTGGGTACGGCTCAATACCGCCTGACGTTCGGCAGAACCAGCCGGGTTGAGGGTCAAGTCCTGCCATGCCCCAAAAAAATTGGAAATTGCAGCACCCAGCCCATCATTACTGACTTCGTTGAAGGTCGGCTCAATCTGCTGTAGCACGGTAGACTTGGTTGTGTCGTAACCTTGCGTTGTCTGGGCATTGACAAGTTGTTTTTGCAATAATCCGTCGTAATAGCGCTCCACTGTGGAAATTTTGACACCATTACCCAAGGGAAAGCCGTTGTAATTGGTCGGAGGTGCCGACTCCAGAACGACCCGTTGCCGCGAGTAACCGGGAGTATTGACATTGGCAATATTCTCGCTGGTTACTTCAGTGGCGACGCGGTATATGTTGAGACCGTTCTTGCCGATCTCCATTGCTGCGCTCAGTCCCATTTATGCCTCCCTGTTGATGATAACCGAGCCTGTCGGCCGTTGTTGATAGCCGCCGGAAGCGCCGTAGACATTTGATTGATTTATGACCCGTGATAAAAGCTCAAGCGAGCTGCCTATCGAGGCAGCAAAGCGTTCGGCTATCTCCTTATTGAGTGCAAGCAGCTGTTTCACTCGTCTCGCGGCATCGTTCAGCTTGGTATGCAAATTCAAGAGATCACAGTTTCCTTTCGAGCTGGATCGTGCAGCCAGTTCTCCCAAGCTTGTTTTGGGGGGCATTCCTTCACGTGAAACAGCCTGTTCTATTTCAGTCAGAAGAGTCTTTGTATGGGACTCGATTCGCGACGAAACATTTTCCTTCCGCATGGTTATATCGGCCATGGCAGCCAGATGAATATCAGAAAGCTCGCTCGTTTCCTGTCTTAGCAAGCTATAAAGTTCCTCTAGCATTGACAATTGCAACTCAAGAGCTGTTATTAGTCGTTTCATGTATAAATCCAATCTTATGGAAAACTTCAGTTAAAAAACTATTCTTTAGTATCGACTTTACTTACAATCTTTCTGCTTTCCTGTCGAATAATATCTTTTTCAATTATTTTGGCAAGCCCTAGGCCGCCACCCTGTTTCGCCGCAGCATTGGCGTATTCCTGATCCAGCATTGAACGGTAGACTTCGTCGCCGTGACCGCCGCCGGTCAGCATATCTTTTCCAACGGTTGCGCGCATCGACTTCATCATCATACCGACGAACAGCGCTTCAAAATCCTGAGAAACTTTTTTAGCCTGCTGTCGCTGCTTTTCGGTCAGCGCACCACTGCCATCCTTTGACAACGTGCGTTGGAGCAAGCGTGCTTTATCCGCCATGTTTTCGGATGGATCCGGTGCTGTTGTGGTAATGTTTATATCCATAAAGCTCTTATCGTCCTTATCCGGGAAGTAGTTTAGCCCTAAATAATGGAAAGCTCGGCTTGTAACGCTCCTGCCGACTTAACCGCCTGAATGATGCTGATCAAATCGCGTGGAGTGACCCCCAGCAGATTCAGTGCCCGGACAACGTCACCGATACTGGCACCTTCCTGCAACACCATCAGACGTCGTTTCTCCTCGGTAACTTTCAATTCGGTGCGCGGTACAACCTTTGTCTCTCCGGTGGCGCTGAACGGTGCCGGTTGCGATACCTGCGGCGTCTCCTTGATAACCAGCGACAGACTGCCATGAGTGACCGCCACGGTAGAAATTCGCACATTCTCTCCCATGACTACCGTGCCGGTACGCTCGTTCAGCACAACCTTGGCCGGCAGGTCCGGTGTAACCTCAAGCCGCTCCAGGGATGCCACAAACCCAACAGTATTGCTTGCATAAGCATCCGGGATCGTCAAGGTCACTGACCCTGGGTCGCTGCTGAAAGCAACAACGCTCTTGAACTTGTCATTAATCGCAGTGACAATACGTGATGCAGTGGTGAAATCAGCGCTATTCAAATTCATATTTAATGTTGACTTGCCTGCCAGAGTGTTGGGAAGTTCCCGCTCTACCAGCGCACCGTTTGGTACCCGCCCGGCGGTCGGGTGGTTTTTCTGGGCTGAGGCACCCTGGCCGCCAAAGGCAAACGAATTGGTCAGGACCGATCCTTGGGCAACGGCATAAACCTGATTGTCAGCCCCTCTCAGAGGTGCCATCAACAGTGTGCCACCGGCAATACTTTTTGCATCTCCAATAGATGACACGAGAACATCCAGGCGATTGCCCTGTTTTGCAAACGGGGGAAGGTCTGCTGTTACCATGACAGCGGCAACGTTTTTAATTTTGATCTCATTGACGGATGTAGTAATCCCCATCCGCTCAAGCATATTCACGACAGACTGGGTCTGAATCCTGGCTTGGTCACTGTCCCCGGATCCGTTCAGTCCTACCACCAGGCCATAGCCGATTAGCTGATTATCCCGGACTCCTTCGAAAGTGACAATATCCTTGATGCGAATAGCGTGTGCCGAAGTTGTAAGGCACAGTATGAATGTACAGAGTATTGCCGTCGTGATGATTTTCATTGTGACACCTTTATTGCAACATATACCGGAATAGAAGCAGTTAGAATGGCCAGAGCTTGTCGACGATGTTCATTAACCATCCCGGGCTCTGACGGTCGGATATGATACCCCGCCCGGAATAGCTGATTCGCGCATCGGCAACGTAAATCGAATTTATCGTATTGTTTGGGCTGATATCGCGCGGACGTATGGTCCCCTCAAGAATAATTTCCTGATCTTCATTGTTGACCTTGATGTTGCGTCGCCCTTCGATCATCAGATTGCCGTTGGGTAGTACATTGATGATACGCGCCGTGATAGTGGCATTCAAATTTTCCTGCCGTGAGGTTGTCCCAGAGCCTTTAAATGATGAATCCACGCTGGCATTGATCAGTTTGGAAAGATCGCCGACATTGTTTTTTAACAGGCCGACATTTTCAAGCCCCATGAAATTGGGAATACCAGCATTAACTGTAGAACCTCGTGAGGTATCGGTCTTGGCCTCCTTCGAGGCACTTGCGGTTTCGGTGATGACGATCGTAACAATATCACCGCGCCGCCGTGCCTTGAAGTCGTCCGTAAGGTTACCTGAGTTCGCCTGCCAAATGGAACCGCTGGTATAGTCAGCTACCGGCCGCGGCAGTTGTTCGTCAAGCCCGCTGGTCTTGACGTCGGTTTTCTGCACAGCACACCCGCTCACAGCTACTGTTACTGCCAGTAATAAAAATCTTTTCATACCTCTTCCTTTTACTGCACCATGATAAACAGGAAACTTTCGTTAACAATGACATTTTTTTGTCAACCGCACTGAAAAGAAGAAGTACAGTGTTGAAAATGGTTAACGAAGAGCAAAATGATCAAAATGCTACCTGAACAGTTGATGCATCAATTACCTTTGCTGGTATTTCCTTAAGTGACGTCAGGTTTTGTACTCTGATGATGTCTCCCTGAGCCCCCGAGCTGCGAGCTTTGCCGGATACGGAAACCTTCAGCACTTCATTTTCTGCAACAATGGTCACTATCTGGCCGGACTTGATCAGCGGTACCCGTTCAACCTGATCTGTGCGCACCGGTTGATTGGCCCTGATGATCAGGCGCGCTCTTTTTCCGATAACTTCATCAAGTGTCCGGGCAGCGAGATGGGAATTATAGGTAATCTCCCGTTTTTGCAGAATCACATCGGAAGGCAGTATGCTGGCACCATATTCTATCTCTCGAAGAGCAACAACCGTATCAACCAGCGCCGCCACATCAATGCGTACAGGAATATTGCGCACTACCTTGCCTTTTTGTCGTGCATAGACAGATATACTGACGGTCCCCCAACCTTCCCATTGCTGCGGAGCAATAATCTCGTAGTCGGTGGGCCCTTCCGGAAGTTTCAAGGCATCTGAGATGGTTATCCGGCGCAGGTGAACGTCCCATCCCATACCTGCCGTGCGGGTTGTAACAAATGCGGCAACTGCCTTACGGACTTCCTGCTCCCGATCAGGTGCTGATATTGCCTGGCGTGGGCAGATGATTACCGCAATGAGGAGAAATAAAACAATATGATAATATAAACGATTCATGAGGAGTCGGATCCGTTTCTAGCGTTTCAGGTTATTAGCGGTCTGTAGCATCTCATCCGAAGTGGTGACCGCCTTGGAGTTGATCTCGTAGGCACGCTGGCCGACGATCATATTGACCATTTCTTCCGCAACGTTGACGTTGCTCATCTCCAGAAGACCCTGGGCGATAGTGCCGGTACCATTCTGTCCTGGAGTGCCGGTTGTCGCTGTTCCGGAGGCATCCGTGGGGAGGTATATGTTTTTCCCCTGGCTGGAAAGGCCGGACGGGTTGGAAAAAGACGCCAGCTGGATGGTTCCTACAGTGGTAGTGGCGCTTTGTCCAGCCTGCTGAACGGAAACGGTGCCATCACTGCCGATATTTATCTTGGTGGCATTACTGGGTATGGTGATTGAAGGAGAAAGAGGGTTGCCATCTGATGTGACAATCTGACCGTTACTGTCCCGCTTGAATGCGCCGGCCCTGGAATAGCCGGTGGTGCCGTCAGGAAGTGTAATGGGGAAAAACCCATCTCCTTCAATGGCAACGTCCAATTCGTTGCCCGTCTGGGTAAAATCTCCCGGTGTAAAAATCTTTGTAACAGCAGCCAGTCGACTTCCCAAACCAATCTGGATTCCGGTTGGAACCTGGGTAGTGCTTGTCGCGGGCGAACCGGTTGTTTTCAGATTCTGGTAGATAAGATCCTGGAAATCGGCGCGGCTTTTTTTGAAACCGGTTGTGTTTACGTTGGCAAGATTGTTGGCAATTACATCAATACTCTTTTGTTGCCCCTGCATGCCGGACGCGGCGGTCCAGAGTGAACGGATCATAGTTTAGCTCCTTATATAAAGTAGGTGAAATTGTTAGACTCTGCCCAGTTCATTGGCAGCTTTTGTGGCCATATCGTTAAAGCCAGTTATAACCTTTGTACACGCCTCATAATAGCGGTTAGTTTCGATCATTTGCACCATTTCCGAAATACTTTCGACGTTAGAACCTTCAATATACCCCTGCTGAACCTTGGCTGTGCCTGCCTGAGGAGCCGCCTGTGGGTTTGCCGGTACAAACAGGGCGTTACCTGTCTTGGTTAGAGAGTATGGTTTGTTAAAATCTACCACCGAGATTTCACCGGCCGGTGTGCCGTCAACTGTAACGACACCTTTCGTATCGATTTCCACACGGCTCCCCTGGATGTTGATGGCAGTCCCACCGGTCCCCTGTACCGGATAGCCGTCCACGGTGACCAGCGTTCCGTCAGCGGAGGTGCGAAAGTTGCCTTGACGGGTATATGCAGTCCCTTCCGGGGTGGTTACAGCAAAAAAACCGTCGCCGTCAAGCGCCAGATCAAGTGGATTACTACTCTGGCTGATTGGCCCGTTGGCATAGTCGACATAAATATTTTCCTTCTGCAGAATGGGATCAGCGGTCGAGCCCTGCGGAACGGCCGGAGGGTTGGCTGTGCCGGACAGCAAGCTTTCAAATGACATCTGGTCCTTTTTATAGCCGGGGGTATTTATGTTTGCCAGATTATTGCTGATCAAGTCCATGCGCTGCATGGCGGCGAGACTCCCCGACACGGCTGCGTACATACCACTGTTCATATCAGTTTCTCCTTTTGTTAGTTCCGGTGCAGCCTGAGACGCAAACGCAATCTGACCATCGCCTGACTGATAATCTGTGAAATGCGTGATTCGGTAAGCCCAAGCGTTTCTCCAATCTCCTTGAGATTAAAATCTTCGTTGTAATAAAGAGTTACAGCCAGCCGTTCCTTTTCGGGCAAAGAGTCAATGGCCTGTCCAAGCGCCTCGGCGAGTTGCATGCTCATAACCTGCTGCTGAGGACTTTTCGCTTCGGCTTCACAGAGCACATCCGCGAGACAGAGCGGGCTGCCATCATCACCATCCCAGCTGTCATCCAGGCTGATGAAGGTGAACACGTGGACGTCGTCAAGAAGCTCAAAATAGTCGTCAAGGCTGATCTGCAATGCCTCGGCCATCTCTTCGCTGGTAGGGTCGCGTCCAAGCTGGTTTTCAAGCTGCCGCAGTTCCCGTTCCACCCGCTTGTACTTGTCACGCATGGAGCGGCTGAGTACGTCATATGACCGGAGCTCATCCAGTATCGTCCCCCGGATGTGCTGTTCGGCAAAAGTTTTAAAGAGCACCCCCCGTGAGGAGTCAAAGCGATCAGCTGCATTTATCAAGCCAATCATGGCTGAACTTGTCAGGTCTTGCAAGTCGAGGTGTGGAGGGAGCTTTGCTGAAATTCTGCCGACAAGATAGCGTACCAATGGGATATGCTCCACAATCAACTGTTCACGGTCAGCAGATTGACATAGATCGGTATCTGGACCGCCCCTCTTGGTCATTTATTTAGTTTCCTCCTGCACAATCGAGCATTCTGCGGAAAAAGAACTGGATGTTACCTTTGATGCGGCTCTGGCGTTTGTTTTCAATAACCCGTTTTGCCAGCGTGGTAAAACACTGGGCCGCTTCAGAATCGGGGAAAAGTTCGGTGACGGCTTTTTGACGTTTAACCGCTTCGACGACCTTATCATCCTTGACAACACAGCCTAGGTAATCCAGCGAGATATCAAGAAAACGGCCAGCTACGTTGGCCAATTTGCGAAAGACCTCCAGCGCCTCTTCACTGTCCTTGGCCATATTGACCAGAACTTTGAAATGATGTTCGGAGTATCGTGTCGCCAGAAGCTTGATAAGGGCATAAACATCGGTAATCGAAGTTGGTTCGGGTGTGACGACGACGAAAATTTCCTGGGCGGCGACGATAAAATAGGTGACGTTTTCCGATATTCCTGCCTCGGTATCGACAATCAAATAGTCAAACTGCTCTTCCAGCATGTCCAGTTCGTCCAGCAGCTTCAATTTTTCATGCTGCCCCAGGCTGGTTAACTCCTGAACACCTGAGCCGGCCGGGATGATTTTGATGCCGGCTGGACCGTCGATAAGGATGTCCATTAATCCTTTTTCGCCGTTCAGAACATGGTTCAGGTTGTAGACCGGTGATAGCCCCAGCAACACATCAAGATTCCCAAGTCCAAGGTCTGCATCGATCAGCAGTACTTTTTTCCCTTGAGCTGAAAGAGCAATAGCGAGGTTAGAGACGACATTGCTCTTGCCAACGCCACCTTTGCCGCTGGTAACTGAAATAACCCGTATGCCCTGCTGATCGGCCAATCCGCTACCTGAAGAGGAATCGGACTGCTGATTTTTTTTTGCTGTGCGAGCCATTTGGCGGAGAGTATCAGCCTGGTCGCCCGTCCCTGGTACGGTGCTCATTCTGCCCCCTCACGGTAAATCATATCAGCCAGTTTGGCTGGTGTTGCAATTTCAATGTCTTCGGGTACCCGCTGACCGGTCGTAAAATATGCAATCTGCAAATTATCCTTCATTAGCAAGTTGACCATGTTTCCAAAACTTTCACATTCATCGATTTTTGTGAAGACAACCTTACTGACTTGAAAAATTCGGAAACGGTTCAGAATCTCCTCCAGTTCACGATCCTTGGTTGTTGCTGAAAGGCAGAGATAGACTTCCATCGGAATCTTATCTTCCAGGAAGTGCTTCATTTCATCAAGTTTCTCTTTATCCTTATGGCTGCGTCCGGCGGTATCGATAAAAATCAGGTCACAGGCAGAGTGTTTTTCAACCGCCTTTTCAAGCTCTTTGGGAGTTGAAGCGACCTCAAGAGGGATCCCCATGATGCGTGAGTAGGTTTTGAGTTGTTCAACCGCCCCCACCCTGAAAATATCCATGGTAATCAGCGCTACTTTGTTGCCTCGATTGAGGGCGTACATGGCGGCCAGCTTAGCGGTTGTCGTTGTTTTGCCAACTCCGGTCGGCCCGACCAGGGCAATAATGCGGGGAGAGTTCTTTTTAAGCTTGAGCGTACCGGCAAACTTGATCAAACGCCCAAGTGTTTCGCCGAGCCGTCCTTTTACTGTCTGGTTGCCGCTTTCCAGCGGCAGAGCGTTGAGTGTGTCGACAATCGTTCTGATCAAGCCGGTAGAAACTCCGCTGGCTGCCAGTTCCCTGGCCAGGGGAGAATCCTCGGGGAGCAGGTCCGCACCCGACTGCCCCGCCCCTGGTGAGGTGCCAGCATCCATTGTCGGCCATTGAACGTCCTTGGCGTCCCCTTCGTGGCTTTTTGCCAGCGTCGCAAGAAGCAGCTTTTTAATCTCCTCGAGATCAGAGCGGGGAATGTTTTTAAGGTTTATCCCGCCATCCGCCCTGTCGGCATCTTCATCAGCCGACTTTGCTTCCACGCGGGATTCCTCTTCCCGGCGTGTAAGAGACTCAACTTTTTCGCGCAGATCCTTCAGTTCTCGCGCCAGAGGGGCCAGCATTGAGCTTTCCATCTCCTCGCGAGCGGTCCTTTCGCGTGGTGGTGTCTCTCGATACACAGCCGGAGGTGGAGAAGGAGCAGTCTGGCGGGGAGCCGATTTATGAGCAGGGTCGATCGCCGCTGTTACACGGTAGACCTGTTTGCTAAAAAATCCGAGAAAACCACCAGTGGTCTCTTTTTTTGTCGAGAGAATCATGGCATCCGGCCCGAGTTCAGCTTTTACCATGCGCAGCGCTTCCGGCATGCTCGCCGCTTGAAAAGTTTTAACCAGCATTTAAACTTACCACCCCTAGTGACTGGATTTTGACATTCTGAGGTATCTCGTTGTGTGACAGTACTGCCATATGCGGGACAAAGCGCTCAATCAATTTCCTGACGTGGCGGCGGATTGATGGAGAAGCCAGAAGCAGCGGCTGGGCGCCGCTGGCTCCAAATCGTTCGGATACGCTCCGGATAGACGAAATGATCTGCTGGGCTATAGCCGGCTCTATTGCCAGATAGCTCCCTTGATCGGATGGCTGGATCGCATCCGCAATCAGATCCTCTACTTCCCGGTCAATCGTTACCAGAAAAAGTGTCTCATCTTCAAGCTTATACTGATCCACAATGAATCTTCCGAGCCCTTGCCGGACAAACTCGGTTAACACATCGGGGTCCTTGGTAAGCGAAGCATAATCGGCAAGACTTTCCAGGATCGTGCGCATATCGCGTATTGAAACACCTTCTTTGAGCAGACTCTTGACAACTCGCAGCACCGTTCCCAGGTTCAGCAGATTCGGGATCAGTTCATCAATAACTTTGGGGGCCGTGACAGCAACATTATCCAGCAGTTGCTGCAGTTCCTGGCGGCCAAGCAGTTCATGTGAATAACGCTTGATAATTTCGCTGATATGGGTGGCGACAACGGTCGTGCTGTCTACAATCGTATAACCGTTGATCTGGGCCTGGTCACGATCTTCGCTGCGGATCCAGACAGCTGGCAAGCCGAACACCGGCTCTTTGGTTGCCTTACCGGGCAGGCTGGCTGTTACGGCACCGGAATCCATGGCCAGATACTGACCGGTTAACTCACTTCCTCCCACACGTGCCCCGCGAATCAGCAAATTGTACTCATACGGTTTGAGTTGCAGATTGTCGTGAATGTGAATTGGCGGGACGACAAAGCCCATTTTTTGCGCGGTCTGACGGCGGATGGAGCGGATGCGTTCCAGCAGTTCACCGTTCTGGGCGGCGTCAACCATTGGCACCAAACCATAACCGACTTCCAGCTCCAGGACATCCAGAGGCCGTATATTCGAGGCTTGATCAATCGACTCCTCGCCGGCGGTTGCTTCAGCTATGTCAGATTCTTCAATTACCTCTGCCTTTTCACGAGCCATCTTGCCAATCAGGAAGGTAACGCCTGACAACAGTAAAAAAGCAAAATGCGGTAGTCCTGGAATGAGTGCAAACAAAAACATGACACCTGAAGCAACAAAAAAAGCCTTCGGGTAGTTCATGAATTGCCCGGTAAGCTCTTGGCCAAAACTGTTCTCATCAGCGGAGCGGGTAACAAGGATACCGGCTGCCGTAGAAATAACGAGGGCAGGGATCTGGGCGACCAATCCCTCGCCAATTGTCAACAGTGTATAGTTTGAGAGTGCGTTCATCAGCGGCATGCCCTGCTGCCAAACCCCGATAATCAAGCCGCCGAAGATATTTATCAGGACAATCATGATTCCTGCAACGGCATCTCCGCGCACAAATTTGCTCGCACCATCCATGGAACCGTAAAAATCTGCCTCGCGGGATATTTTCATGCGTCGCAACTTTGCTTCTTTATCCGTCAGCAGACCGGCTGAAAGGTCAGCATCAATTGCCATCTGCTTACCCGGCATGGCATCCAGCGTAAAGCGTGCGGCAACCTCGGCAACGCGTCCGGCACCTTTTGTGATAACCACAAAGTTTATAACAACCAGAATCAGGAACAGTACCGCGCCAACGATGTAATTGCCGCCAACAACGAACTGCCCGAATGCCTTGATTACAGCTCCCGCCGCATCGCCTCCCTCACTGCCGTGCAACAGTATCAATCGGGTTGAGGCGATATTCAGCGCCAGTCGGAAGAGGGTTGTGACCAGTAGTACCGAGGGAAAAACTGAAAAATCAAGTGGTTGGACCGTATAAAGGCAAATCAGCAGAATGGACAGGGCAATCGTTATGTTGGCAGCCAGAAAGATGTCAAGGATGAACGCCGGGAGAGGAATAATCATCAGCGCCAGAATACCGATCAACCCCACGGCGACATAGATGTCTGAGTTTTTACGAAAACCGCGTAACTCTATTGCTTCTACGGAACCATTAGCCATAAAAAGGTATCTGCCAGCCGCCTTGTTGATCGTAGTATTGAGCCACTTTTCCATGCATTTTTCGTGCCGTAAGCGCCTGAATTGCCTGCGTTTCGTTGCGAAAACGGTTGGGCCGACGGATGTCGGCGTTGTAGCTGTTACAACGGACGAGATGTTGGTTGTTCGCAAGTGTCAAATTATTGAAAACGTCAAGCAGTTGACTTTGCTCCGCTCGATAGCTTAGTCCATGCATCAAAAAGCGTAACGGGGGAAACCATCATATTTGAATAAAGTGGAAAAATACCCTGCAAGATACCACAGAAACTCATCCTCGCATACTAATCAAAAAACACACGCTGAAAAGGGACTAACGAAAGAATTGCATTCACTATTCAGCGGCCGGCAGCACTGCCCCAGAGTTCTTGCAGTCTTCTATCCCGACCACAGCTGCTCCGGTAAAAGTGGTAGCGGATCGGATTTTTTTTATAATAGTGCTGATGATACTCTTCAGCCGGATAAAATGTCGTTGCAGGTGTTATTTCAGTCACAATTGGCTCCCGAAAAGGTTTGATCTTTTCAAGCTCAGATTTAGACCGGAGCGCCTCTTTGTGCTGTTCTTCTCCCTGATAAAAAACTGCAGATCGATATTGATGGCCTACGTCGCAAAACTGACGATCCATGACTGTCGGATCAATATTGTGCCAGAAGACTGAAAGGAGTGCGGAATATGAAATTCGTGCCGGATCAAAAACGATCTGTACCGCTTCAGCATGTCCGGTACCTCCGGCAGATACTTCCTTGTATGTCGGATTCTTCGTATGTCCGCCCGTATATCCAGCGGTTACCGATATCACGCCGGGAAGCTTATCAAAAGGAGCTTCCATGCACCAGAAACAGCCACCGGCAAAAGTTGCTTTTTCGAGATTGGCAGCGTGTAAGGGGATAGTCGCCATGGTGGCAAACAACATCCCCGTCAGCAATAAAAGTATCGTTTTCATATTCCACCTCCGTACGGCTATTTTTTGAAAGCGACAAAATCCAGGGCGGCAGAGTTCATGCAGTAACGCAACCCAGTCGGTGGTGGCCCGTCATTAAAAACATGACCAAGATGTCCGCCACAGCGTCGGCACAGAACTTCTGTCCGCCGAGAGAAGAGACTGTTATCTGCAGCCGTCGTAATGTTGTCCGGAGAAATTGGGGCAAAAAAACTCGGCCACCCTGTTCCGGACTCATATTTATCTTCCGAACGAAACAGATCCAAGCCACATCCTGCACAGCGATAGATGCCATGTTCGTGAGAATATGCGTACTTCCCCGTGCCGGCCTGCTCGGTACCTTTCTGTCGCAAAATGTGGAACTGTTCGGGCGTCAACTGTTTTTTCCATTCTGCTTCTGTCCTGACAACTTTCTCGCTCATGATATATCCCCTCTTTTCATACGAATACACCTTTATCGGTCCTGAATGTTGGGCCAGAGTCGATGTCTCTCCTTTATTAGCACATCCCTGAATAGCACCGGATAACACCAGAACTATCGCCATAAAAACCACCTGTACTCTATGGTTTCTCATAATTAACCCCTTTGCAGAGACCTGATGTGGTATGTACTCTCATGCAAAATTATACCACCTTGAACATGTGTTTGGAGTAGAGAACTAACTTTTAACGTACTAGAATGCAGCAGAAAGTATTTTGTAATATGCAGCCCTTTTTTGGGGTTGAGTAAGCAGACTGTCTGAGGTATTCTTCGCCATTAGCGATAAGTGAATGGTGTCATTGTATTCGGGCACGTTATTTTATTATTTTACACACAAGGAGTCACATCATGGCTAGTCTTAACAAGGTTATGCTGATCGGAAATCTGGGTAAAGACCCGGAAGTGCGTTTTACCGCATCCGGCCAAGCAGTAGCAAGTTTTTCCCTTGCTACAAGTGAAAAGTTCAAGGGGAAGTCGGGGGAATGGGAAGAACGCACAGAGTGGCACAATATTACTCTCTGGGGCAAGTTGGCCGAAATTGCTGGTGAATACCTTGCCAAAGGGAAGACGGTCTACATCGAGGGACGTTTGCAAACCCGCAAGTGGCAGGATAAGAGCGGTAATGACCGTTACACAACCGATATTGTCGGAGACAAGATGCAGATGCTTTCCGCCAAAGGGGAACGCAGTGGAGGTGATGCTCCATCAACTGCCAAAACTAGTGGCACGACTTACGAAGAGCCGCCGTTCCAGGATGATGATATTCCCTTCTAGGAACCACCTACCAAAACTATGTAAACAAAACCCCATCAGATTCAATTCTAATGGGGTTTTTTTGTGTTTCAAACTCAATAATACGAAACAGTCTTATTTGTAGTTAAATTATATTAGTAATATTGATCTGCTTTGGCTATTCTTTAGAATAGGGATAGAGATTAATTAGTACTGTTATTGTGAGTTCATTCAGGGGAGAGGCATGCCTGATATAAAGAAATTCACCGACTTTTCGAGTGGGTTCAAAAGACGTTTGATGATTACGGTAATTTTTCTGAACCTACTCGTCTATGGCCTTGCCGGTTTATCGCTGTATCAAAGCAGGGTCACGTACGAAAAAAATGCTGCCATAACAACACAGAACCTTGCAAGAGTCCTTGATGATTTTATCAAAGGGGAGATAGGCCGTATAGATATGGCACTTATTGCCGTTAAGTACGAGGCTGAAGAGGAACTGGCAAGTGGAGGTATAAACAATGATGCTCTAGACAGGTATATGAGGCGAACCCACACTTATCTGCCCATTCTCCAGGGGATACGGATGACCAACTCCAGTGGAGACATAAAATATGGGACCGGCTTAACTCCCGGTACGGTCGTGAATATTGCCGATCGCGACTATTTTATCTATGAGCATGACAACCCCAACGGAGGCCTCTTTATTTCAAAGCCTCTCTTTGGGCGGGTAGCTAAAACATGGGTTATCACCATTGCCCGTCGTATCAACAACACTGACGGTTCTTTTGCCGGCATTGTCTATGGCGGTCTCGCACTTGATCAGTTTATCAAAAGTTTTTCCGCAATAGATGTCGGTAAAAACGGCTCTATCACACTTCGCGACACCGAAATGGCTTTAATTGTCAGGTATCCTGAACTCGACAATACAATCGGTACTAAAACCGTATCTAAAAAGTTAACTGATCTGTTCAAGGCGGGGAACAAAAGCGCTACATACAGAGCTTACGCTGGTATTGACAATACAGAAAGACTGATCTCCTACCGACAAATTTCCGATTATCCCTTGGTCATAATAGTTGCCTTAGCAAAGGAGGAATATCTTGCTGAATGGCAAAATGAAATTTTGAAGTATTTGGGCCTGGCGGCAATCTTCACCATGGTTACACTGTTCTCTTCAAGAATGCTGCTGGCTCGGTGGAAACATGAAAAGGAGATTGAGAACGAACTACGGAAGAGCTGGAAACAAATGGAGGACATCATCAATTTTCTGCCGGACGCGACTCTGGCAATTGATAAGAATAAGCGTGTCATAATCTGGAACCGGGCAATCGAGGAGATGACGGGCATTTCGGCCCGGGAAATGATCGGCAGAGGCGAGTATGTCTACACAATTCCATTTTATGGAGTGGCACAACCACATTTGATTGATTTGCTTTTCAAGGCATGTGAAAAAATTCCGTCTCAGTACATTAATGTCACTCGCAAGGGCAATACCGTCATGGGGGAGGCATATTGTAAATCCCTTTACAACAGTAAAGGAGCATGGGTCTTCGCCAAGGCAGCACCCCTATATGATCAATCTGGGGAATTTATTGGGGCGATAGAGATCATCCGCGATATTACCGAATCCAAACAAGCCTTCGAGCAAATTGAGACGCTTTCAAAGCGTCTCAATTTGGCCGTGTCATCCGGAAATTTAGGCGTTTGGGATTGGACCATAACTGACAACCATCTGGTTTGGAACGACCGGATGTTTGAACTGTACGGCATTGCACACGAAGCATTCCTTGGCAATATTGATGCATGGCTGAACGGGTTGCACCCAGAAGACAAGGAGGAGGCAGTTTCTGAATTTCAAGCTGCTTTGAACGGAGAGAAAAAGTTTGACACTATCTTCCGCGTCAGACATCCGGACGGTACGGTGAAGCATATCAAGGCCTATGGTGTGGTAATAAGGGGAGCAAACGGCACGGCAGAGCAAATGATTGGCATCAACTCTGACATAACTGAAATTAAACGTGCCGAGGAAGAAAAGGCCAAACTTGAATATCAGCTCTTATTACAAAGCCGCTTGGCTGCCATGGGAGAGATGATCAACAATATTGCCCATCAATGGCGGCAACCACTCAACAATATCGGGTTGATTGTGCAGAACTTACAATATTCTTTTGCTTCAGGGGAGCTTACCAAAATCGAGTTTGATGCGGATGTAGATACAATTATGCAGATCGCCAAGTATATGTCCAGCACCATAAACGACTTCAGAAACTTCTTCCGACAAGATAAAGAGAAATGCGCATTTCTAATTAGTATAGCTGTGATTCAGGCTACGGGGCTTCTTACCGCGGCCTTAAAGGACGGGTACATTGATCTTGAATTGCAGCTCGATGAGAACGTAGAAGTTTTTGGTTACATGAATGAATATATGCAGGCATTACTAAATATAATTGCCAATGCCAAAGATGTCTTGCTGGAGAGGGCGATTAAAGAACCACGGATCGCTATACGGGCTTTCAGTGAAAATAGTCTATCGGTTGTAACAGTGCGTGACAACGCCGGGGGCATTGATGAGAAGATCCTTCCTAAGGTTTTTGATCCTTATTTTACCACGAAAGGGGCAGGGAATGGTACTGGCATCGGCTTGTATATGTCGAAGATAATAATTGAAAAAAACATGGGAGGCAGGCTTACGGTGTCAAATATACCTAGTGGTGCTGAATTCAGGATAGAGGTATGACGTGGCTCTCCTCTAAAGGAACCTGGTTTATTTAATAGGTGAAAATCAGAAGGAAGGTACATATTAATAACATCTTAATTCAAAAGAGAAATTATTTGACATGAAAACATCGTTAAATTGCAATAGTTTCATAAAACTAACACTCTGTGTGCTGTTCGTTGTTTGCTTTATTGATTGTGGAAGTGCCTTTGCTGCAACGAATGATGCGATTAACACGGTCAGCGTAAATTATATCATCAAAAGTCTTGGTTCAGAGATCGGTACTGTCAGTGCAAAAACTACTGGGACAGCTCGTGACAACGATTTTCAGGCTGATACAAATGTGAAAGTCCACTTCTGGTTTATAAATTTTTCTCTTTCGAGCTGTGAGAATGCACGCATCCGCGAAGGTAAGCTGGTGAAGTACCATAAAATTGTTGATACCAACGGGCACCGCAAGGAGATAACAGGAAAACTGATTGGAAACGTTTTTGAGATGGTGACCCGCGAAGGAGGGAAGGAGCAACATACGGATATTCCAACGACGGGCTATGTCTCCACCACAATTGAATATCCTGAAGTGACGCTGGCTCTGGGAGAGATCCGGAAAATGCTGGTAGTCGATCTGGGGACTTCCGCCATTGTTGGCCGAAAATACCGGCACGTCACGGAAGAGCACACTAAAATCAACGGGCGGGACAATCAAGTCATTGTGTCGGACTTTTCCGACAAAAATGCCGAAGGCAGGCGGTGGACAACTATTATAGCTGGACTGCCGATTGTATTGCGACAAGAAGGTAAGGAAAAAGTGGGCCTGTTTAATTCCTCCTATAAGGTGCTCGAGACCAAGGTGGCTATCGGTCCTTAAAGGTGTCGTGGGCGACTGAGCCATAGATAGAGATAACGATTTGCTGCAATAAGATCTCTACGCCAATTTGGGTTATTAGTACTATAATATGAAGAGTAGAAAGGAAAAGAAAAGGGCTTTGAAGGAGGTGCCCTATGAAAAGACTTCTTGTCCTTATTGTTGCCCTGATATCTTTATTGGCCGGTTGCGTGGTTTATCCAGGATATTATGATGGCTATTATCGTCCTTACCCATACGGTTACTACGGCTATGTGGAACCGGATTTAAATGTCTTTTTCTATGGTGGTCACGGTTACCATGATGGCCATGGTTACCGTGGTCGCAGCCGCTGGGATGACGATCGGCGATAGTGCATAGAAGTAGCGTTTTTTTATTCTTAGCTTATGTTTTGGTATATTAGAACGGCCGGCGTTCTCCTGTTCATAAAGATTTGGCTCTATCTAGCAATGCTACTCTCGGCGTAATTCGTTATTACCGTAATCGGTGTCAGTACTCATTGTTTATTGTCTTCAACCAGTCATCCAACTTTGCAAGCAAGTCTTCAAGAATCAACGGTTTAGGAAGATGGTCATCCATCCCTGCCTCGATACATATGTCACGATCCTGTTTCATGGCATTGCCGGTGAGCGCAATGATCGGGATATCGTGCCAGCGTACTGCTGAGGCAGGATCGCGGATGACCGCGGTGACTTCATAGCCGCTCATGTCCGGCATCATGCAATCCATCAGTACTACTGCATAATCGTTATGTTGCAGTGCGTGCAATGCTTCGGTGCCGTTACGTGCCACATCAACATGATAGCCATAGTTTTTCAGCAGCTTGGGAACTATTTTCTGGGCTGTCGGATCATCATCAGTCAACAGGATACGGATTTCAGCAGAGTCTTTCCCTCTTTTATAGAGGAAATTGAGGGGCATTTGTCTGAGGTGGAGATCTCTCACGTGTTGTTTTTCCATTGTCACGGTGAACCAGAAGGTAGAACCCTGGCCCTCAACGCTATTTACTCCGATAGTTCCCCCCATCAATTCTACCAACTCTTTACATATTGTTAAACCAAGTCCGGTACCGCCATATGTGCGGGTCGTGGTGTTGTCGGCCTGGGTAAAGGGTTCGAAAATATATTTCAGCTTGTCGGCCGCTATGCCGATGCCGCTGTCTTGGACCAAAAAACGGAGCATAGCCGAATGCTCCGATTCGGTATCGATCTTGACCAGAAGGGTTACATAGCCCATCGCCGTGAATTTAATAGCGTTGCAGACCAGATTGGTAAGTACCTGACGCAGTCGCACTGCATCGCCGTTCAAGGCTGTTGGAACGCCGGTATCAATAGAGTAGGTAAGTCTGATCCCTTTTTCGTGAGCTTTAAGTGCCAAAAAGTTGATGATTTCTGAAATCGTCGGTTTCAGGTCAAAGTCTATTGGGTCCGGCTCTATCTTGTGCGCTTCAATTTTTGACAGGTCGAGGATGTCGTTTAGCAGTTTCACCAGTGCAATACCGGAGAGTTTGGCGCTTTCGGCATATTCGCGTTGTTCTTCGGTTAGTACCGTATGCTGCAATAGTTCGATCATGCCGATAACACCATTCATCGGAGTGCGAATCTCGTGGCTCATGCTGGCCAGGAAGCGGCTCTTGGCAATGTTGGCTGCTTCGGCGGCAGTTTTTGCCTGGCGTAAATCTTCTTCAGCCTGTTTTCGGTATGTAATATCACTCACGGCGATACGGTATATGGGCGAGCCTGCGGTGTCCTGTGCAAGAATTGTTACCAGTTGTGCCCAGAATATTGTCCGGCCCATTTTTACCATCCGAAGTTCGTACGTCTGGGTTTCACCGGTCTTTCGGAGCTTATTGTGATGTTTGTAATGAATCTCTTGGTCTTCAGGAAAGATGAATTGGGAAAAAGGTTGCTGAATCAACGTATTCCGAGCAACACCCAGCATGGTGCATGCCGTGAGATTGGCTTCCAGGATTATTCCGGTTTCGCTTATTGAGAAATAACCTGTTGGTGCCATGTCGTAGAGATCAAAATAACGTGACCGCTCTGCCTCCAGTGCCTCCTGCGTCTTGCGAAGTTCCTCATTCTGCGTTTCAAGTTCGATCTGGTGCACCCGCAGTTCGTGCAGTACCTGTTCAGCAGGAAGTGCTTCCTGTGCTGGAAACGCACCTCTCTTGACGGCGTCCTCGGCCTGCGTGCGTAAATTCCGGTCTGGTTCAGGTTGTGCCTTTGTCTTTGGCATCGTGCCTCACGGAGTTCCTGCGCATTACTTGTGGTTTGGCTTATAAGACAAATAGACCTGTATGCTTCAATTACAATGGTGCTGTCCGGTTATTCAGCTGTGCTCATGGGCCAGAATTTTTCGTACCAGCTTCAATAGTTGTGTTGATACATATGGTTTGGGGAGCCACTTAACGTTATTAGTGCCGTGCGTTTTCAGCAGCACATTTTCAGTTGCATTGGCATAACCGCTTGTAAATATCACTTTTATGCCTGCTTCAATCGCACTGATATCCTCATAGGCGGCAATGCCGTTTTTCTTCGGCATATTTACGTCAAACAAAAGAAGCGTTATGCGCTCTTTGTTCTCCCGGAATTTTTGCACGGCATCCTCCCCATCAACGGCGCTAATAACCTCATAACCAAAGTTATCAAGCAGCAACAGAGTCATATTCCGCACATTCTCGTCATCTTCCGCCAGAAGTATGGTCTGTTTTCTAGGCATAGTGTCAATCCCTTTTCTGTTGGAAAGGCGCTGCAGTGAAAGACTGGTTGCGTATCCCCAGGATATTAATTATAGCAGGCAATTGTGTATTGAAAAGAACGAGATAAAAAATAACGCAGGATAACGGGTCATCGATAGCTATCTGGTGTTTTTTTGACATCGGTCAAGCAATGCCGCCTAAAACTGGTATAGTTTGCAGATAGTCAATCTGTATTACTTACGTACTTGTGCCCACAGGGCCACAGTCTTAAAGGAGGAATAAAACAATGAGTATGTTCTGTAATCAATGTGAGCAGGCTGCAAACGGTACCGGCTGTAATATCTCGGGTGTCTGCGGCAAAAAACCGGAAGTGGCGGCACTGCAGGATCATCTGCTATACGGTCTGAAGAGTCTGGCTCTCTATGCCGGAAAAATTGGCCGTAACGCCGAAGTAGACCGTTTTACCATTGAAGCCCTCTTCAGCACGGTTACCAACGTTGATTTTGAAGCAGCACGTATCGGCGGCCTGATCAAACAATGCTACGAGTTGAAAGAGAAGGCCAAGGCCGCTGCCGGTGTGACCATCAGCAGGACAGAGGCCGGCTGGAAGCCGGCTGATGATTTGGTTGGCATGATTGCCCAAGGTGAGCAGCATGGCATCAATACCCAGCACGTCAATGAAGACATCCGTTCCGTGATCGAAATCCTCATGTATGGCCTGAAGGGCATGGCCGCTTACATGGACCACGCCATGATCCTTGGCAGGAGTAATGACGAGGTAATGGCCTTTTTCCAAAAAGCACTTGCCGCCACGACTGATCCCAACCTCGGCCTGATGGACTTCGTCGGGCTCGCTATGGAATGCGGCAAGCAAAACCTGACCGTCATGGGGTTGCTTGACAGTGCCCACACTGAGACCTATGGCCATCCGGTACCGACTGCAGTACAGCTTGGCACCAAGGCCGGCAAGGCAATTCTCGTGACCGGCCACGACCTGAAGATGCTGGAAGAATTGCTTAAACAGACTGAAGGCACGGGCATCAACATCTACACCCACGGCGAGATGCTGCCAGCACACGGCTATCCCGGTCTGAAAAAATATGCCCACCTGGTCGGCAACTTCGGCGGTGCATGGCAGGACCAAGCCAAAGAGTTCGTCAACTTCCCCGGTGCAATT
Organism: Desulfuromonadaceae bacterium; assembly: GCA_028686145.1. GTDB lineage: Bacteria > Desulfobacterota > Desulfuromonadia > Geobacterales > Pseudopelobacteraceae > JACRCG01. The sequence continues at coordinate 39,347 of JAQUCQ010000001.1, forward strand.
ATCTTCAACACCAACTGCATCCAGAAGCCCTCTGCTAGTTACACAGACCGTCTCTACACCTGGGGGCTCGTCGCCTGGCCGGATGTAAAGCATGTTGACGGCTGGGATTTCTCGGCGGTCATCAACAAGGCCCTTGAGCTTCCCGGCTTCCCGGACAACCCCGGCCAGGAAATCCTGACCGGTTTTGGTCACAATGCCGTATTGGGAGTGGCTGACAAAATTATCACTGCAGTCAAAAGCGGAGCCATCAAGCACTTTTTCCTCATCGGTGGCTGCGACGGTGCCAAGTCGGGACGTAACTACTACACCGAATTTGCCGAAAAGCTTCCGCAGGATACGGTTATCATGACCCTGGCGTGTGGCAAATACCGTTTCAACAAACTGGAGTTCGGTGACATTGGCGGTATCCCGCGCCTGCTGGATATCGGCCAGTGCAACGACGCCTATTCTGCCATCCAGATTGCCATAGCCTTGGCAGGCGCCTTCGAATGCGGCGTCAACGACCTGCCGCTTTCGATGATTCTTTCCTGGTACGAGCAGAAGGCGGTGGTAATTCTCCTGACCCTGCTCCACCTCGGCATTAAGAACATCAAGCTCGGGCCGACACTACCGGCGTTCATTACTCCCACAATCCTCAACTTCCTGGTTGAGAACTTCAATATCGGCCCGATTACTACCGTTGAAGCTGATATGAAGGCAATTCTTGGTTAGGAGAAAAAAACAACAGTAAACCATGAACGCCCCACTGTCCAATGTGGGGCGTTCATGGCTACTCTTCGGATTGCTACACACGCTACCACGGGAGGCTACATGGACAGACTTTTGGAGCAGCTGGTCGAGCAGGCACCGGATGCAATGCTCGTTGCGGACACGAAAGGAATTATCCGCTTCTGGAACAGCGGGGCAGAGCAGATGTTCGGCCATACTGCCGCCGAAGCTGTTGGCCAATCACTTGATCTTATTATTCCGGAAAATCTGCGGAGCCGCCACTGGGAAGGTTATGGGCGGGTGATGGCATCCGGAGAGACGAAATACCAAACCGGTCTGCTCTCGTCACCAGGCATCCGTAAGGACGGGATCCGGGTGTCGCTGGAATTCAGCATGGTGCTGTTGCATGACGAAAACGGCGTCATGCAGGGCTGCGCATCGGTCATGCGGGATGTGACAGAGCGGTGGAAAAAAGAGAAGGAATTGAAAGAGCGATTGAGTGCGTGCGAAACAAAACTGGCGAGGCCAAAGTGAGCCGGTACAGCTTGTGATGCAGAACCGATTTCGCCACGCAGGATGCAAATATCGTCGAAACAATGGTATCATGTGACTATACATAAAAATGACAAGAGCCCTTTTACCACCTAAGTAGATTGTAAAACGGAGGATACCATGAAGCGCATATTTATAGTGATTATCACTCTAATAGTGTTGGTGCCGTTGAATGTCTTGGCAGAGACCTACACCATCGATCCTGCCAATACCACTATCCAGTTCAAGGTCAGAAACATGCTGGTCATGAATGTCAGGGGTACTTTTGATAAATTCAAGGGAACGGTAGATATTGATGAAACGGATATTACCAAATCAAAGGCGGACATCAGTATCGATGCCGCTTCGATTAATACCGGCATTGACATGCGTGACAAAGATCTGCGCAGCCCTAATTTTTTTGATGTTGCAAAATTCCCGGCCATGACGTTCGTCACAACCAAGGTGGAAGCGGGTACAGCAGATAACCTGAAGGTGATTGGCAACCTGACAATCAAAGGTGTGACCAAAGAGGTTACATTAACGATCGTCGACCCGAAAAGACTGCTGGATGGACCCAAGCGGGGTGCGATTGCCACTGCCACAATCAACCGTCAGGATTTTGGCATAAGCAAGGGGGCGGTAATTTCCGACACGGTTTTTATTACCGTTACAACGGAGCTTGTTAAACAGTAAAGCAGCCCCGTTCGGCGCGGGCAGTATTTCTCCCGACAATGTAACGATAGGAGGACCCTGGCCAGCCAGGTAAAGAAACTGCTAGTGCAGGCGCCACGCAGCAGATTGGCTGGTGCTGCGGCCACAGAGCACCACGGCGCACCAGCCCAACGCACTGCTCGCAGCCATTGTGGCGGTCATCGGCACTGCCGTGCCGTTGTGGTACATTCCCACGAATGCTCCTGCGCTTGCACCGAGTGAATACTGTATCGTTCCCAGAAGTGCCGACGCGCTCCCTGCCGTCTTATCGAATGGTTCCAAAGCAAGTGCAGTCACGTTTGGATAAAGAAATCCCGTCATGCTCAGGCAGATGAACAGGAGGATGACTTGAACGGGGAAACCGCCAATTTCTGTCATCCCAGCAACCGTGAGCAGAAGGGCTGCCGCTGCATTAATAGTGAACGTAACATGCAAAATGCGCTGCGCGCTGAAACGTTTTAGAAGCCTGCGGTTGAACGGTGATGCTCCAATCAGTCCACAGGCATTGGCGCCGAAGAAGAGGCCGAAATG
>JAQUCQ010000430.1 GCA_028686145.1 Desulfuromonadaceae bacterium
AGGACGCCCCGTTTCGCCATTGCATAGAGTGCCGGGAAGATCTTCTTGTGGGCGAGATCGCCTGTTACACCGAAAAGCACCAGTGCGTCCGAACGGGAGAGGGGGGTCATCGGAGGCCTCCTGTCTTGCCAGTGGTTTTCTCAAGATGGCCGCCGAAACCATACCGCATGGCTGATAAGACCCGGTCGGCAAAATCTGCCTCACCACGCGAACTGAATCGTTCATACAGCGCGGCGCTGAGTACATGCGCGGGAACTCCCTCTTCAATGGCGGCGATGTTCGTCCATCGTCCTTCGCCCGAATCTGATACTCTTCCTTTGAAATTCTCCAGATCGGGATTTGCCAGCAGTTCATTTGCCGCAAGGTCGAGCAGCCATGAAGCGATTACGCTCCCACGTCGCCAGACCTCCGAAATATCAGACAGATTGAAGTCATACTGATAATTTTCCGGATGACGCAACGGCGTCGTCTCGGCGTCTACTTCCCGCTCCTGCTTGCCGATGTTGGCATGGTGGAGAATGTTAAGCCCCTCGGCATAGGCTGCCATCAGCCCGTATTCGATGCCGTTATGGACCATTTTTACGAAATGGCCAGCACCGCTGGGTCCGCAATGGAGATAACCGTGTTCGGCCGAGCCACTGTCCTTTTCCCTGCCCGCTGTGCGTGGGGCAGCGGCGATGCCGGGGGCCAGCGCGGCAAAAATCGGGTCAAGCTGTTTCACGGCTGATATTTCCCCACCGATCATCAGGCAGTAGCCCCGTTCCGCTCCCCAAACCCCGCCGCTGGTCCCGACGTCGAGGTAGCGAATACCTAGTGCCTGCAACTGGGCCGAGCGGCGGATGTCATCCAGGTAGTAGGAGTTGCCGCCGTCTATAACAATGTCGTCTCGGTCCAGCAGCGGGGTGAGCGTGCTGATCATCGAATCCGTAACAGCAGCCGGCACCATCATCCAGAGCACCCGCGGCTTTTCCAGTTTGGCGACAAAATCCTCAATTGATTGAGTTCCCAGAGCCCCTTCGCGGGCAAGCGTATCCACGGCATCAGCCTTCATATCAAACACCACACATTTATGGCCGCTGTGCAACAAGCGGCGTACCATATCGGCGCCCATGCGCCCCAATCCAATCATTCCTATTTGCATCAGTTGCCTCCTGATCCTTGCTTATACTTATTAATGTTGCCCAAATATTATTTACGTAAGCCCGACTGACGCCAGCTTGTCTCTGGTCTGCTCATACGTTGTATGAACTATGCCTTGAATACCCTGACTCCTTGCCTCATCAACAAACATGGGCCGATCATCGATATAAATCACCTGTTCCGGTGCCACCTGGGCAATGTCGAGGGCGATCCGGTAAATGTCAGCATCCGGTTTACGGTAATGGACGAAGCTGGAGGAGATGAAAAAATCAAATATCCTACCGAGTCCGAAAGTCCTGATCCGGTACTCGTTCAGTTCGCGCCCCTCATTGCTGACAGCCGCTACCTTTAATCCGTAGCGTGCTTTGAGTCGGGTGACCAGCTCGATCATCTCTGGGAGAGCGCGTGACTGGTCAAACATGAATGTCCGGAACGTATCTCTGGTAAATGAGCGCTCCTCGTAAAAAACAATCCGGTCCAGATATTCATCAAGGGTTAGCTTGCCTACTTCGTAGGTGTCGAAGGTTAGGTGATGCCGTTCATTCATCTCTTCGTAATTGAGCCCGAACGTTTCAGTTGCCAAACGCCGAGCCTTGCGGTCCCAGCCGTTTGTTAAAAGAACTCCACCAATATCGAGAAAAAGTGTTGAAATTGTCATAATTTTTCCGTTTGTGTTGCATCAGCAGCCGTATCCTGCTCAGCAAAAATCTTTTTTTGCTGCAGCGACTGGTTATGAATCAGGGTGGCGTGATCGGCAGCTATTCCGCCGCGCATCAGAGGTTCTCCTTCATGCTCCCCAGCAGAGCAAGGGCTCGCTGGCAGACATTCTCCACGGTAAAACCGTATTCTCGAAGCACGATCTCACCAGGTGACGAAGCACCGAAATGTTCAACTGCGAGAATATCTCCTGCAGTTCCTACGTATTTGTGCCAGCCGAGCGGAGAACCGGCCTCAATGGCCAACCGCTTCGTTACCTGCGGTGGAAGTACCGAGTCGCGGTACGCCTGCGGCTGTCCATCGAAAAGCTTCCAGCAGGGCATTGAGACAACGCTGGCGCGGACATCCAGCCGGTAAAGATCTTCCTGCGCCGTAAGTGCCAGATGAAGTTCCGATCCGGTGGCGATCAGGATAAGATCAGGATTTCCTCCTGCCGCATCGGCAACGATGTATGCCCCGCGCCTGAGCCCTTCTGCCGGGGCGTAGCGCAGCCGGTCCAATGTCAGGATATTCTGGCGGGAAAGGATGAGCGCCACCGGTCCAGAATTTTCAAGTGACACCTTCCAAGCCACGGCGGTCTCGTTGGCGTCACCCGGCCGGATTACAAGAAGGTTGGGAATTGCTCTGAGTGCTGCCAGGTGCTCGACCGGTTGATGGGTAGGGCCGTCTTCTCCCAGCGCAATGCTGTCATGGGTAAAGACGTGGATGACATGAAG
>JAQUCQ010000431.1 GCA_028686145.1 Desulfuromonadaceae bacterium
GATACTTCTGGCAACAATATCGGCATGCTGGATGGCACCCAGTGCCCCGCCCTCCCCTTCAAGAACAGCAACACCAAGCCGGGCCGCTTTCAACATCAAGCGATCATTGGAACCGTTACCGACACATACTACCTGTTCTGCCCCCAGCGAGTTTACGTACAGCTCTTTCTGTTCGGCGATCTGATCACCGGAGAGTATCCTGACGATGCAGGGCAATCCCGCCAATTCCTGTTCTGCTGTGCCGCACGTGTCTGCTGTCAGTACATGTATGGAAAAATGCCCGGCAAGTTCTCCAAGCGTCTTGTCCATATTGGATAAAAGCTTGCCGTCGCGGGCAATGGTGCCGTTATAATCAAGGACCAGATACTTCAGGGTAAGTGCACCAAAACCGGGGATATCAATATTCATGGCTGCTGTTCCTTATGTTCGTACAAGCGGCTTTATTGTTCAGACTCAGATTCCACCCATGCAGAGATATTTTACTTCAACAAACTCCTCAATACCATATTTGGAACCTTCCCTGCCAATACCAGATTCCTTAACTCCACCAAAGGGAGCAATCTCGGTGGAAATCAAGCCGGTGTTGATCCCCACCATACCGTATTCCAAAGCCTCGGCAACACGCCAGACCCGGCCGATATCGCGAGTATAGAAGTAGGATGCCAGTCCGAATTCCGTATCGTTAGCCATCGCCACCGCCTCATCGTCGGTGGTAAACTTGAATAACGGCGCAACCGGCCCAAACGTTTCTTCCCTGGCCACCAGCATCTGCGGTGTAACATCGCAGATAATGGTGGGCTGAAAAAATGTGCCGCCACGTTCATGACGCTTGCCACCCAAGGTGACCCTGGCACCTTTGCTGACTGCATCATTAATATGTTCCTCCACTTTCTGCACCGACGCCTCATCAATGAGCGGGCCCTGCAGGACAGCATCATCTAGACCGTTGCCCACCGGCATCTTTGCCACGGCAGTTGCCAGCTTTTCTGCAAAGAGGTCATACACGCCCGCCTGCACCAGCAGCCTGTTGGTACAGACACAGGTTTGGCCAGCATTGCGGTACTTGGAGGCAACAGCCCCTTCCACGGCGGCATCCAGGTCGGCATCATCAAAGACAATAAACGGAGCATTGCCCCCCAGTTCCATGGACACCTTCTTCATGGTTCCGGCACACTGGGCGGTCAACTGCTTGCCAACTTCCGTGGACCCGGTAAAGGTCAGTTTGCGAATGATCGGATTGGAGGTCATCTCGGTGCCGATTTCACTGGACGATCCGGTAATAACACTGAATACCCCGCCCGGAATACCCGCCCGTTCTCCCAACTCGGCAAGAGCAAGGGCCGAATAGGGGGTGGCGGTGGCCGGCTTGACCACCATGGTGCAACCGGCAGCCAAGGCCGGGCCGGCTTTGCGGGTAATCATTGCAGCCGGGAAGTTCCAGGGGGTTATGGCAGCGCAGACACCGATCGGCTCTTTGATGACCACGATCCTTTTGTCACGGGCATGGGCCGGTATGGTGTCTCCGTAGATCCGTTTCCCCTCTTCGGCAAACCACTCAATGAAAGAGGCAGCATAGGAAATTTCACCACGGGATTCGGCCAGTGGCTTGCCCTGCTCGACAGTCATGATCATAGCCAGATCTTCCTGATTCTCCATCATCAAATCAAACCAGCGCCGCAGGATCACGGCCCGCTCCTTGCCGGTCTTTGCCCGCCAGGCAGGCCAGGCGGCATTGGCAGCCTCAATCGCGCGGCGGGTTTCATGTATACCCATTTTGGGAATAGTACCGATGATTCCACCGGTGGCCGGGTTAGTGACGTTAATAGCCTGTCCGCTGTCGGCAGCAAGCCACTGGCCGTTGATGTAGCAGAGTTGTTTCAGTAGTGAAGAATCTTTCAGGATCATTGTTTTCCTCCCAGGAGTTATTCCAATACGTCGTTCAATTGTGCCACCAAGTCTTCATAATTAATTTCATATCGGGATGCGACTTCGTCTAGCGTGCAGAAGAGCGCTTCGCAGCAGATACATATTCCGAGCTTTTGCTTGTAGCTTTCAAAAACAGCCTCGGTTTCAGGGTGCTGTCCGAGCAGTTCAAGTACGGTCATCTCGGGAGTTATCACAGCTGTCAGGTCTCCGTTATAGGAAATATCCATAAATGCTTAGCAGTATAAATAAACTTTGACATGCTGACCATATCTAACCAGCAATTAGAACAGGCTATATAGCCAAACTACCACCCGGCGCACAATCTTAGCATAGATGCATATGTCTGCGGTAGAGCAGAAATGATTAAAATGCGGGGCGTATTTATGAGTCTCATGCGTATGTACAGTTTTTTTGGAGGGACGTCCGTGTCAAGAAGCTTGATAAGGGCCCTTTTTACAGGGCCCCTGCTGTGTAACATCTCGTGGCGTATGTTAGTGGGCTGTTTTACCGTTATTGCCATTGTTCAGATACTTGTAGAAGGCCGGGAAGGAAACAAAAAAGGCGACACAAATCAGGTATTCGACTGCTTTTATGTACTGGTAATAATCGACAAGGGTATGTACCGACTTGATGTAGCCG
>JAQUCQ010000432.1 GCA_028686145.1 Desulfuromonadaceae bacterium
AGCCTATGATGCTGCCGGCAACAGCGGTTCAAGCAGCACAGTTACGATAACTGTCTCCAACACTGTGGTGGCGCCGTCATCAAGCTATAGCATCTGGTCAGACTCCACAGTCCCCGGAGTGGTTGACGCAGGTCCGGACAGCGCCGTTGAACTTGGAGTGAAAATTCGCTCTGATGTAAATGGCACTATTACAGGAATTCGCTTCTACAAGGCATCTACAAATACCGGCACTCATGTTGGTAACCTCTGGAGCAGTTCAGGCAAGCTTTTGGCAAAAGCCACTTTCTCCGCTGAGTCCGCATCAGGGTGGCAACAAGTAAATTTTGCTACTCCGGTAGCGATTACTGCCAACACCGTTTATGTGGTCTCCTATCATACTAATGGTGGTCACTACAGCGACGACCAGAGCTATTTTGCCGGCAAGGGTGTTGATAACGGCCCGCTGCATGCACTGGCCAATGGGGTGTCCGGTTACAGTGGTGTATACGCCTACGGTTCTTCCAGCAAATTTCCTAAACAGGGGTGGAATAGTTCCAACTATTGGGTAGATGCTGTTTTTAAGCCGTAAATCAATCTGAATTGAATTAAGTAGACAAAAAAGCTGGCCTCATGTTTAAGAGGCTGGCTTTTTTGTTGTCTATGAAAAATATTCCTGCAAAAAAAATAACACGTCGCGTTTTTTTGAACTTCTCTCATCGCGTTGCAATTGTTACGCTTTATAGGTTCAGTGCATTCTTTTCAATCCCAATGCTAACATGCATTTTTTGCTATTATTTGTACAACATGCTGTAACCACGGCACTTAACATTTTGGCGTGAAAAGTGAATTGTAGTTAACCAAATCGCAAGAATAAATTGCGATAAATCAAATGTTTGTTTCACGGAGAGTCGATTGGTTATTGAGCCGGTGTTTTGAAGTAACTGAATTTTCCAAAAGGAGCTTCGGTATGAAAATATTGCTTCCTGTGGCAGGAAAAGGAACCCGATTGCGTCCACAAACTCAGACCAAGGCAAAATCACTTGTCCATGTGGCTGGAAAGACCGTGCTTGAACATATCATCAACCGTCTCATTGTTTTGTGTGTAACGGAATATGTTTTCATAACTGATGAAAATGGTGAACAAGTCAGGGAGTTTATGGAAAGAAAGTTTCCTTCTCTGTCTTGTCGCTATATCGTCCAGAAGGAGCAAAAAGGACCTGCGCATGCACTGTCCCTCGCTGCGCCCTTTGTAGAAAAAGATGATGACCTCTTGATTGTCTTCAACGACACCATATTTGATGCAGATCTCAGTCTGATTAGTAACCTCTGCGCCGACTGTGATGGTCTGATCTATTCCAAGGAAGTGGAGGATTATCAGCGGTTCGGCGTAAATGTAGTCAAGGACGGGTTTATCACAGCTATGGTGGAAAAACCGGACACTCCTGTTTCAAAACAAGCGCAGGTTGGGCTTTACTACTTGAAGAACGGTTCAGATTTTATGCAGTATCTCAATCAGGCTATTGCCAACGAGGATTTGGTGAAGGGAGAGTACTATCTGCCATCAGTCTTTATGCGAATGATAAAAGATGGCCTGACTTTTAAGGCACCTGAAATTGATGCTTGGCTGGATTGCGGAAAACCGGAAACCCTGTTGGAAACTAACAGTTACTTGCTTATTGGCCGCCATCATATCCATGGTTCATCAATTGATTCGGTGCTTATCGAACCGGTCCACATCGAAAAGGGAGCTGTTGTGCGTGGAAGCATACTCGGACCAAATGTTTCTGTTGCAGCCGGGAGTGTCATCGAGACAAGTATTGTCCGGAACTCTATTATAAATGGCATGTCCATTGTCAAGAATATGATTTTGCAGAACTCGATCCTCGGAGATGCGGTACATCTCATAAGTTCGGCTCGTCGCATGAATATAGGCGATCACTCTTCGATAGAGTTACAAGGAGGATAGTCTTGCGTCTGACGATGGATTGGGTAGTTCGGTTTGCTGTTGCTAACAATTTTTCATCTGGTAATGTTTCCTCTTCTTTCGTACGCACCAATTATCAGATATCTAATTACGGCTTCGAGGAATGTCTCCACTCGATAAAAAATTGCGAAGTCGAGTCTCGCACACAAATAAACATCATATGCGTGTTCCCTCCGTTTATTTTTACGATTTCCCTGGTAAGAAAAAACTGTCAGCAATATCGGCAAATATGTCGATATTGCTGACAGTTTTGACAAGAGTTTCTAGTCCTACTAAATGTATCCTACGGGCATTGCTGATATATTGGGTCTGGCACGTTTGATGCTAATTCAGTCTGTATCTACAGAACTCTCATACAGAATTTAATCTGAAGGGAGATTGTCATGTTAATCAGAGTTAAATACGTCGATAATCGTTTTGATATGGTCCGTCCTGAAATTCTGGACCGACTTCTTGAAGCTGGGAAGGTGCGGGAATTCCAGCGAAGTGACGGGTGGGTAATGCCAGGTATAGGAAACTTGCGTCACAAAAAAAGGAGCGGCTATTCTGGTCCAGACCGTCGCAAAATAATAACGGAGGAGCGTACTTCTTCCTAATA
>JAQUCQ010000085.1 GCA_028686145.1 Desulfuromonadaceae bacterium
TGGATATCCCTTGGCGTTGGCCCCGAAAAGCATCTGAGCGAGCGTCGAAAGGAAGATTGATACGCCGATTGCTGAAATGAGAGCCGATAACCGGGAAGATTTGCGGAGTGGGCGGTACGCAATCCACTCAACAAAGACTCCGAGCAGTACACAGACTAGCATTGCGATCAGTATGGCAATAAAAACATTGACTTTGAGAATGGCTGTCGCAAACAGACCGACAAACGCCCCAACCATGTAGATTTCGCCGTGGGCAAAGTTGATCAAGCTGATAATGCCGTAGACCATGGTGTAACCAAGAGCAATCAACGCGTAAGTGCTTCCCAAGGCGATGCCGTTAATCAGTTGCTGGAAAAACATGTAGAGCTCCTCTTTGAAGATGTAAATCCGTGGCAGATGCGGCAAGCCGTAAAGCGAAAGGTGTCAAAACAGTGCAACAAAGTGCCGGTCGTACCAGCCAGTATCGCTGCCTGCAGAATTAACAATGGGTTGCGTCAGCCACTATTGTTGCTGCTGCGGGATAGCCGTTACGCAGAACAAAAGGTCACGATAAATTAACTCTCTGTTATATAAATGCGGCGCCGGTAAAAAAACCGACGCCGCATGGACGTGCGGAATGCTTAAATACTAGTTTAGTCCATCTTGACCGGTACTTTGGCTTTCAGAACAAATTTGCCGTCCTTGACTGCCAACAGGCAGAGTGGAGTCTTAATTGGTTCACGGTTGGCACGGATCGTAATGGTACCGGAAACACCTTTGAAGTTCTTTGTTGAAGCCATAGCTGTTTTGAAAACCTTCGGGTCAGCGCTTTTAGCACGTGTGATGGCATCAGCAATCATCATGACGCCATCGTAACCCTGAGCATCGAACAGACCAGGAAGCTGACCGGCAAACTTTTTCTTGAATGCTTCAATAAACTTTTCGGTCTCGGGTGTGGCCTGTTCAGGTGCGAATCCAAGAGCCGCCATGGAACCTTCAACAGCAGAACCGCCAAGTTTGATGAATTCAGGAGAGAAGAGGCCGTCGCCTCCGAACATATCGGCCTTGACGCCCTGTTTGCGGGCTTCCTTCATGATCAGGGCACCTTCGGTATAGTAGCCGGAGAAAAAGATTACATCCGGTTTCTTGGCTTTGATGTTGGTGACCTGGCCGCTGAAGTCTTTGTCTCCATCCTTGATTTTCTCATCGGCTACGATTGTAATGCCTTTGCCTTTGGCGGCATCACGGAACGTCTGGGAAAAACCGACGCTGTAGTCGTTGTTATCAGAGGTGATGATGGCGACCTTCTTGTACTTGAGGTCATTGGCAAAGTAGTCGATACAGGCTGGGATAGCAACGCTGTCAAGCAGCGTGTTACGGAAAATGTAGTCGCCGATCTCAACAACGCCAGGCCCGGTGGCTCCGGCAGAGATAAGAACTACCTGGGCTTTTTGGGCAATCGGCGCTGCCACTTTGGTAATACCGGTAGTCGGGTCACCAACAATGGCGACGACATTGTCGCGGCTGATAAGCTTCTGAGTAACGGAAGCCCCTTCCTGTTTGTCGCCGCGGTTGTCGGATTCAATAATCTCAATCTTTTTACCCAGTACACCTCCAGTGGCATTCAGTTCATCGGCGGCCATTTTCATGCCTTCCAACGTTGGCTTGCCAAACATGGCAACATCACCGGTAAGAGCACCAAGGAAGCCGATTTTGATGGTATCGGCAGCTGCTTTGGGTGCTTCTGCCGTTGATGCCTCTTCCTTCTTTTTGCAACCGGTAACTACGGACAGGGCTAATACAGCGGACAACAACAGCGCAGTACTTTTTTTAAAGCTCATGTGTGTCTCCTTTTGAAAAAAATGGATTAGTGGCCCGGTTTTTCCAGATTGATCAGAATATCATCAGCCTCTTTCAGTTTCTGCTGCAGTTTTTTCAAATCTTCTGCGGAGTATACTTTCTTGCCTTTTTTGATCTCGGTATTGATCTTCTTGATTTTCTGTTGGATGCTGTCAACTTGGTCCCTGCATCCTTTTGATGCCAAAAGGCACTCATCCTTTTGATTGCTTTTGGTGTCGGCTGCGAATGTCATGCTGGTTGCAGACAAAGCAAATATTGCCATAACGGCGATCAGAACTTTTTTCATAGTAGTTTCTCCTTTTTAATATGGTATGAAGGGCGCTTTCGAGCTCCCTTGACTCACGCTACCCTACTAGAATATGTAGGTAAACATCAATTTTGCATCATAAGGGTTAACAGGGGTCTCACCATGTAAAGCTACGCCTTTGTAGTAGTCCCCCAGAAAGACATACCCGGCGCGAACACTGGTTGTCAGGTTTTCGATCAACTTATAGGTTGCCTCTGCGTTGATTTCTGTGCCGAGATAATTACTTTTGTGTGGTTTAGCTGTTGAGTCTTTAGCGACAGCTGCAAAACCAGCGTTATAGGCTGTTGTCAGTCTGTCATTGATTGGCAGGTCATACCCAAGGTATCCGCCGATCTGTCCTCTGCCTTCATTGCCAGCATTGAAGATGATCGAGTTGTCAGTTGTGTAGGCATTCTTATCACGCCCGAGGATAACCATTTCGTTGTTGTAGTATCCGTGTTCTCCAGCGGCAGAATAGAACGCATTGCTTCGGCTTGTTGCACCACTGACGTCTGCACGACTGTCGCCGGTCACATAGAGAAACTCTGCGCGGGCAGTGCCGGGACCAGCGTTGAGTTTAGCACCAATGTTGCCTGAAAAGGCGCTGGTGTACCGTTTGTTGTTCCAGCCGGTTTCATAGATGGCAAAACCGTTGAGGGTCAGCGGTCCCTGCACGTATTCGGCGTTAAGTCCGAGAACGTGAATTTTGATATTATTGTCAGGTTTTGCTTCAAAAACCGTTGGGTCATTAGCATATATTGGGGCACCAGCGTCTGTATAACCAACAACAGGATTTGTTGTTGCACCTTGGTTATTACCAAAGAAATAATATGCACCACCAACTTTTAGCTCATTAGTAACATTAAATTTGCCATCCAGCATGAGTAGATCACTTGTTTTTTTACCCAATGCCTTATCTATGCTGCTGCTTCCGTCGTTAAAACGGAAAAAGCCGATGGAGGGAGAAAACTTGCCGTAGCTGCTGGAGAGCAGAATCCCAGCCATATCGGTGTCGAATAGTACGCCCTTGAAGGCATCAGTGTTGGGCATCATACCGAGTTTCATGTTGATGTTCTTGAAGGGGTTGGCATCAAGGTAGATGTTTTTGGTCTCGAGGTTGACCGTATCTGCGCCGATTGCCCCGCCTTGGTTGCGTCCAACTGTGTAAGAGCTGTTGCCCCAGTAGGAGTAATCAAGCTCAAACTGAGTGATCAGTTTCACGTCGGCATTTGCCTTGGCGATGTATGTCAGGCGCTCCCGCTGCTCGATAAAGTTTGATGAATACTGGTTCTTCGTTTTTCCGGACGGATCATAAGTTCCGTCACCAGGGCCGTAATCGGTTGTTTGTGTGCGGTTGAAATTGGAGTTGATATAACGTGCACTGAACAACCCGTGAAACTCGTTTTCCAGCGCCATTGCCGGAGTTGCTGCTGTTGCGGCAAGGCTCAATGTGACGAGCGCTGCCATGACGTTGCTGCTTTTCATGTGTTACCTCCAGTGTGTAATGTCCTGCTTGAGGATACGCTCCCACGAAGGGGAGAGAGTCAGAGAATCTGACTTAAAAACAGTTTGGCTCTTTCATGAGTTGGGGCGGTAAAAAAGTGTTCAGGCGTTCCTTCTTCAACAATGCAGCCATGGTCCATAAAGATTACCCGATCGGCAACCTCGCGGGCAAAACCCATTTCGTGGGTGACGACGACCATCGTCATCCCTTCCAGGGCCAGCGTTTTCATGACGTCCAGTACCTCGCCGATCATCTCCGGATCGAGGGCTGAGGTCGGTTCGTCAAACAGGATAACCTTTGGATTCATCGCCAGTGAGCGGGCAATTGCCACCCGTTGCTGCTGACCGCCGGAAAGTTTGGCAGGGTAGGCGGAGGCCTTCTCTGCTATGCCGACCTTTTCAAGTAGCGCCATTGAAATCTCTTTTGCTTCATGTAATGGACGCTTGCGGACCACAGTCTGAGCCAGGGTCAGGTTTTCAAGAACGGTCTTATGGGGAAAGAGATTGAAGGACTGGAAGACCATGCCGACCTCTTCGCGCACCTTGCAGATATCAACCTGCGGGTCATTAACGTTCATGCCGTCCACGATAATGCTGCCGCTGTCAACCGACTCAAGACGGTTGATAGAACGTAGGATCGTACTTTTACCCGATCCGCTGGGGCCAATAATGACGACCTTTTCCCCGTCATGCACAGTAAAAGAGATATCTTTTAGTGCCTGGAATGATCCGAAGAACTTGGAGACTCCACTGATTTCTATCATCGTCTGTCTATCGGTCGGCATTCAGACGCTCCTCCATCAGGCTGATCAGTTTGGAAAAGAATAGTGTCAGAACTAGATAGATCAGGGCGATCACGGTATAGGTTTCAAAATAGCTGAAGGTCTCGGAGGCGTATTCGCGACCACGCCGCAGCAGGTCTGATACTGCGATAATTGAAACGAGGGAGGAGTCCTTGAGTAGGGCAATAAATTCATTTCCGATTGGGGGAAGGACAACCCTGAAAGCCTGCGGCAGTATGACTTGTCGCAACGCCTGCCCGCGGGTCATGCCGAGAGAAAGTGCGGCTTCCATCTGTCCTTTGGGGATGGACTGGATGCCGGCACGAAACACCTCGCCAAGATAAGCACCATAACAGACTGCCATCGCGATGATGGCGCTGAGCATATCTGGAATTTTTACGAAGCGTCCCAGAGCATAATAGATGTAGAAAATCTGGACAAGTAGCGGGATACCGCGGATAACCTCGACATACAGAGATGCTGTGCCGTTGATTATCCGGTTGCTGGAGATGCGTCCAAGTCCGGCAACCAGTCCGATAACACTGGCAAGCAGGATAGCGCCGACCGTGACCTTAAAGGTAACCAGTATTCCGTCGGGAACAAACTTGAAAATTTCAAGGTATGGTTCAGGTTTGATAAACGCCAGGTAGCAACAGGTTAGTATTGCTCCGAAAAAGGCGATACGCCAGGCTGTAAACAGCCCTGAGTCGCTTTTTACCGGGATTGCCGCGCCTTCACCGATCTCAATCTTTATTTGGGTATTGGGAGTCTGAGCCATAATATAAGGACGGGGGTCTTTTAATCAAAGACCCCCGAATTCCTCTAGCGCAGCCACTTCTTACGAAGTTTTTCATCAATTTTCTTGGCTTTGACGGCCTTTATCCCTTTGTTCAGGAGTGCGAGCAGTTTGGTATTACCCTTTTTGACGGTGATACCATATCCTTCATGAGTAAATGCGGCGCCAACAATCTTGAATTTCGAGTTGTATTCTTTTCTCTGCAGTGCAAAGTGGGCCGCAGTTGGCTCATCACAGACAACTCCGGAGATGCGACCAGAAGCCATGTCTTCAAAGGCCAACCCGACTTCATCATACGTCTTGAGCTCTACACCTGGGTTCTTTTTAACCTCGAAAGCGCCAGTTGTTCCAATCTGAGCTCCAACCAGTTTACCCTTCAGATCGGCAATCGTAACCGTTGACGTATCTGTTTTGGGGACTACCAAAATCTGACCGATTTGAATATACGGATCTGAGAAATCATATTTTTTCTTCCGTTCATCTGTGATCGTTACAGAAGAGATAATTGCATCATACTTGCCGGACTCAAGTCCGGCGAAAATGCCGTCCCAAGCGGTGTTTTTGTAAGTAACAGTAAATCCAGCTTCTTTGGCAACCGCATTCAAAAAATCTATATCAAACCCCACGATCTTTTTATGTGTGTCTACCATTTCCATCGGCGGCCACGTGGCGTCAGTTGCAACCTTAATATTAAGTGGGGCGGCCATGGCTGTTGCAGAAAGCGATACTACCAGTAGAGCAATAACGGAAAGGAAGCGAATTTTTTTCATGCGGACTTCTCCTTTTTTTTGACGGCATTGAACTATTAAATGATATGACAAGAATGGTGTTTTATATAAATACAAGTTTAATTGTCAATAAAAAACATTGTAGATTGTTTCATGCCGGACATTTTTTCTTGTCAGCCAAAAGGGAAGTGGGTACAAATATAAGTGTCATATGGTTTGACCATACATTGTTTTTATCGGAATGCACACTATGAATCGATACAAGGCAGCTCTGCTGTTGCTCACGACAACCTTTTTTTGGGGAGTTACGTTTACCGTAGTCAAGCAATCTATTGAAAGCGTAGATGTATTCGTTTTTCTTGCGCAACGGTTTATCCTTGCATTTGCTCTGATTCTTCCAATCGGATTATTCAAAGGAAAGAGGCTCGATAGCTCAACCATTATTCAGGGATGCGTTATGGGATTCTTTCTCTTCGGAGCCTATGCTTTCCAAACCGTTGCGCTACTCTATACCAGTGCTTCGAATACCGGTTTTCTCACTGGCCTGAATGTTGTGTTAGTCCCGATACTCGCAGCTCTTGTCTTGAAGCACCGTGTATCTGATACAGTAAAGCTGGCAGTGGTGCTTTCAGTGATGGGACTCCTTCTGCTATGTGGTAATGGATCCTGGCAGCTAAATCGTGGAGATGTGCTGGCGGCAGTGTGTGCCGTGTGCGTTTCGCTGCATTTGATCTGCACAGGTGAATTTGTCCGCCGCAGTGATTTCTATTGGCTGACAGTTGTTCAGTTGGGGATTGTGGCTCTGCTCAGTTATGCAGTTGCTCTGGTTCGCGGCAAAGAGGTGATGATCTGGTATCCGCGCCTGCTCGTCCCGCTCTTGGTTTGCTCAATAATTGCTACGGTTTTTGCGTTTTTGGTGCAGACGTCAATGCAACGGTATATCAGTCATACCAATACAGCTCTTATCTTTTGTACAGAACCGGTCTTTGCGGCACTGTACGCGTGGTTGATATTAAACGAGCGTCTCGGCGTGTATGGTTATATAGGGGCTGCATGCATTTTGTGCGGCATGATAATCTCGATTTTACCGGATAAAAATCAGAAACTGAAGGCCTCTGATACTATGGCGCTAGTAGAATAGGGCAATGTATTTAAGGAAAAATCGCAGATAAAATAAAAAATAAAAAACAGTGCAATTATTTTGTTGACACTTGTTTGGAAAAGCGAGTATAAATTCGATTCCTTGATACAGAGGTGTAGCAACGCTACTGACCAGAGTGGAGATGTCGGTGAGATTCCGGCCCTACAACTATTCCACTCCCAACCGTAAAAACTGTCAGAGCGATCAACACGGAACACAAAGTAAATACATGCGACGTTCACATCGTTTGTATGGTTATTACCCTTTTGAGTTAAAGCAACTCACTAAAAAAACACTACAACCAAATAAAATAGATTGACAATGATATAATAAATTTGTTAGTTTCGCGATTCGCTCCTGTTTGGAGCAGTTTGAAATTTTTGTATCTGGAGAATTTGACGACTATGCCAACAATCAACCAGCTGATCAGGTCAGGTAGGGAAAGTAAAAAGGATAAATCAACGGCACCGGCTCTGAAGTCCTGTCCACAGAAGCGCGGCGTTTGTACGAGGGTTTATACGACCACACCTAAGAAACCTAACTCTGCTCTCCGTAAGGTTGCCAGAGTTCGTTTGACTAATGGACTTGAAGTAACATCATATATTCCTGGTGTCGGCCACAACCTTCAGGAGCACTCTGTTGTTCTTATTCGTGGTGGCAGGGTTAAAGACCTTCCTGGTGTCCGTTATCACATCGTTCGTGGTACTCTTGACTCGGTTGGTGTGAAGGGTCGTTTACAGAGTCGTTCCAAGTATGGCGCCAAGCGTCCAAAATAATACTGAACCTGTTTTGTTGAGGGGATATATATGCCGAGAAGAAGAGAAGTGCCTAAAAGAATAATTCTGCCGGATCCGAAATTTAACGACAAGGTTGTTGCCAAGCTTATTAATTCACTGATGCTTGCAGGTAAAAAAAGTGTTGCTGAGTCAATAATGTATGGTGCGCTTGAGTTGGTTGCGCAGCGGGCAAATGATGAGGCTGTAAAAGTCCTTAAGAAGAGCCTTGACAACATAAAGCCGACACTTGAAGTTAAGTCCCGTCGTGTTGGTGGTTCTACCTATCAGGTGCCGATTGAAGTGCGCCCTGAGCGTCGCATGTCTTTGGCTATGCGTTGGTTGATTAAATATTCTACTGCCCGCAGTGAAAAAACGATGAAAGATAAGTTGGCTGGAGAGATCCTGGATGCTTACAATAATCGTGGCGCTGCAGTAAAAAAACGTGAAGATGTTCATAAAATGGCAGAAGCAAACCGTGCCTTTGCTCATTATCGCTGGTAATTAGTACTATTCGTATTTGGAGGATTCAGTGCCCCGCTTAGCACCACTTGATAAATATAGAAATATTGGCATCATGGCTCATATTGATGCCGGAAAAACAACGACGACCGAGCGTATTCTTTATTACACCGGTGTATCTCATAAAATTGGCGAAGTCCACGAAGGTACTGCAACAATGGACTGGATGGAGCAGGAGCAGGAGCGTGGTATTACTATCACGTCAGCTGCGACCACCTGCACCTGGGATGATCACCGCATTAACATTATTGATACCCCTGGTCATGTTGATTTTACAATCGAAGTAGAACGTTCGTTGCGTGTTCTTGATGGTGCCGTTGCAGTGTTTTGCTCTGTCGGTGGCGTAGAGCCTCAGTCGGAAACGGTGTGGCGCCAGGCTGATAAATACGGCGTGCCACGAATTGCTTTTATAAATAAGATGGACCGCGTAGGTGCTGATTTCTTCCGTGGTGTCCAGATGATAAAGGATCGGCTGAAAGCAAATCCGCTTCCCATTCAGCTTCCTATTGGTAAAGAGGAAAATTTCAAGGGGATAATTGACCTTGTTACGATGAAGGCAATATTGTGGGATGATGAAACTCTGGGTGCTACTTTCCGCACAGAGGAAATCCCGGCAGATCTGCTTGATGAAGCTGTTGAGTATCGCGAAAAAATGATTGAAGAAATTTCAAGTCACGATGATGCTCTTATGGAGAAGTATCTTTCCGGTGAAGCATTGAGTGAGGCTGAAATAAAGGCAGCTATCCGCTCCTGCACGATTGCAATTAATTTCTGTCCGGTTATCTGTGGTTCCTCTTTTAAAAACAAAGGCGTACAGAACCTGCTTGATGCTGTCGTTGATTACATGCCTTCTCCAATGGATATTCCTGCAATTAAAGGTATTGATATTGATAAAGGTGCTGAAGTTGAACGTCACGCTTCAGATACTGAGCCATTTTCTGCTCTTGGTTTTAAAATTATGACCGACCCTTTCGTAGGTCAGTTGACGTTTTTCCGTGTATACTCAGGTGTTGTTCAAGCGGGTTCTTATATATATAACTCGACCAAAGGCAAACGTGAGCGCATCGGTCGTATTCTTAAGATGCATGCAAACAAACGTGAAGAAGTCAAGGAAGTCTATGCTGGCGATATTGCCGCCGCAGTAGGCCTCAAGTATACAACTACCGGTGATACTCTGTGTGATGAAGAAAATGCGGTAATATTGGAGTCGATAGAGTTTCCTGAGCCGGTTATTTCAATTGCTATTGAGCCTAAAACCAAAGCAGAGCAGGAAAAACTTGGTTTTGGATTGCAAAAGCTTGCAAGTGAAGATCCTTCGTTCCGTGTTAAAACAGACGAAGAAACGGGTCAGACCATCATCTCCGGTATGGGCGAGTTACATTTGGAGATTATTGTCGATCGATTGATGCGCGAGTTCAAGGTTGAAGCTAACGTCGGTAAACCGCAAGTTGCGTACCGTGAAACCGTTACCAAGAAAGTTAAAGTCGAAGGTAAGTTTGTTCGTCAGTCGGGTGGTCGCGGACAGTACGGGCATGTTTGGCTCGAGGTTGAGCCGCAACCGGAAGCTGGTATGGGCTACGAATTTATTGATGCTATTAAAGGCGGTGTTGTTCCCCGCGAATATATTCCTGCTGTCGATAAAGGCATCAAGGAAGCGCTTGATAATGGCGTTTTGGCCGGTTTTCCGGTTGTTGATGTCAAGGTGACATTGATTGATGGGTCATACCACGAAGTCGATTCATCCGAGATGGCTTTCAAGATTGCCGGTTCAATGGGATTCAAAGAAGGTTGTTCAAAAGCCGGCCCGATTATACTTGAGCCCATCATGTCGGTGGAAGTTGTTGTTCCCGAAGAGTATATGGGTGATGTTATAGGCGATCTTAACTCTAAGCGTGGGCGTATTATGGGCATGGATTCCCGAGCAGGTGCTCAGGTTATCACTTCCATGGTTCCTCTTGCACAAATGTTCGGATATTCAACGGATCTGCGTTCAGCAACGCAGGGTCGCGCTACGTATGCAATGACATTTGACCATTATGAGCCAGTGCCGAAGTCGGTTGCTGAAGAGATAGTTGCAAAAGTAAAGGGTTAATATAACTCAAATCCGTAACTCAGGAGGGCCTTTCTCATGGCAAAAGCAAAGTTTCTACGTAATAAAACTCATGTAAACATCGGCACGATCGGTCACGTTGACCACGGCAAGACTACTTTAACCGCAGCCATCACAAAAGTTCTGGCCGGCAAAGGTCAAGCTGAGTACAAGG
>JAQUCQ010000433.1 GCA_028686145.1 Desulfuromonadaceae bacterium
TCTCGCTCAAGTCCCGGAAGGTTTCAGCGCCACCCACCACCCGGTTGGCACTATCCTTCAATACTGCGGTGGAAAGACTGATCGGGATCCTGCTCCCTTCTTCATCAATAATATATCCGGAACGGCTGATGATCGGCTTGCCGTTTTTCAGGGTTTTTCGCAGAGCGCAGTCCGTCTCGCACATGTTGGATCGGAACACTTCGGAACAAAACCGTCCGATGGCATCCGTACGGGAGATGCCGGTAATCTCCTCTGCGGCCCGATTAAAAGAGGTAATCCGCCAATCCAGATCAACCGTAAACACGCCGTCGGAGATGCTTTCGAGGATCGCATCGGTTGTGGTGGGGCACACATCTGCTACACGTTTTTTTTGTCGGGTCATGGTGTTACGATGCTCCCGGAATCAGTTTTATGGACGAAGAGCTATACTACCCCAGAGTAACCAGTTACTGCAATAGAATGGGCCGATGGTTAGTGCCTTCTACATCACCAGTGTAAGTCCCCAGTAGCAAAGCATGCCTGTTATCACCGTTCCAGCCAGAGAACGAGTTTTCAAAGCACAGTACAATGTGGGCAATGCCGCCAGCAATTCCGCTTTGCCGAGGACGAGGAGCCGGGGGGAGGACTGGGAAAAGAGAGTCGGAGCAAGCAGGGCGCTCAAGATGGCAACCGGAATCAGTTCAAGCCATTCGGCAAACCATCCCGGCAGGGCGCGACGGGAAAATAGTACCAGAGGGAGTGCGCGGGGCAGGTAGGTCACCACCCCCATAGCCAGCATCAGGAGAAGAAAGTCCTGGTTGCTCATGAGTGTCTATCCCGGCTTCGCAGAGTACGTTTCAAGATCAGTCCGGCTGTAGCAGAAAGACAGGCTGCTACAATTACATACGCATTGCCTGGCAGCCAGAGATAGGCGAGCAGTGAACAGGCCGCAGCCATCAGGGCGGTGATTGTAAAGATCGGGCCGCGCAGTTGGAAGACCAGCAGACAGATAAACATGCCGGTCAAGGCGTAGTCAACTCCGGCCGCGCCGGGTGGAACCAATTGCCCGACATAAACACCGATTATGCTGCTGAAGACCCAGGTAGCATTCGCCGCATGATTAAGAGTCAGGGCGCTACGGCGGTCCCAGCCGCCCTGATTGAAGCGGGTCAGATTGACCGCGAAGCTTTCATCGGTGAGGCCATAGGCAAAAAGCGTGAGGAAACGCCGGGAAACGCTGGGAAAATGGACTGCCAGTGCTGAACTCATCAGCAGGTGACGGAGGTTAACCATAAAAACCGTTGAAACGATTGCTACTGCTGAAGCACCTGCAGCCAGCATGGCCACAGCAATGAATTGGGAACCACCGGCAAAGACCAGTAGTGACATGACACCCATTTGCCACGGAGCAAGCCCGGCTTTTTGAGCCATTACCCCCAGCGAAAGGCCGATCGGGAAATAGCCGAGACATATCGGCCAGGCAGCGGTCAGCCCCGCCTGTACAATCCTTTTGTTTGCTTTATAGTTTGACTCCGGCATTACCCCATCCGCACCAGCAGAAAAAATCACTTCGGCACCAGTTCGTGTGCCAATGCCCCCAAGACCTTTATCCCTTGTTCTATCTTTTCGTCCCACTGCGCCCCTGACAGGCGGATATGGTGATCGTATTTATTGGAGAGTGAGAAAAGCGGACCCGGTATGATGCTGATTTTCTGCTCAAGCGCACGGTGATACAACAGGATGGCATCGGTTCCCTCCGGCATCTCTACCCAGAGAATAAATCCGCCGGCCGGGTGGGTCATGCGGGTACCGGCGGGAAAATAGCGGACAACGGCATCGGCCAGTTGTGACATGTTGCGGGCATGAATGCGCCGGATACTCCTGAGGTGATGCTCGTAGCCGCCGGTTGCGAGAAACTCGGCAATGGCAAGTTGTGTCGGTGAGGCAGGGGCGATGTTCATGATCATCTTGAGGCGCTCCATTTCCGCCTGAAAACGACCGGCGATCGCCCAACCGACGCGATAGCCAGGGGCAATGGTTTTTGAAAACGAGGAACAGTAGATGACAATGCCGGAACGATCGAATGACTTGGCGGTCGTTGGACGCTCATTACCAAACGTCAAATCGCCATAAATATCATCCTCGATCAGCGGAATTTCGTGACGGGCGAGCAGTTCTACCAGTTCGCGTTTACGTTCCTCCGGCATCAGGCTCCCCAAAGGATTGCTGAAATTGGTAATAACCAGGCAGGCGCTGATTTTCCCCTGCTCGATTGCATAGCGGAGCGCCTCGATGCTGATGCCTTCCCGAGGGGTCGAAGGAATCTCAAGGGCTTTCAGGCCCAGCTCGGCGATCATCTGCATAAAGTTAAAGTAGAATGGGGATTCGACTGCAATCGTGTCACCTGCATGGCATGTGACACGCAAAGCAAGTAAAACAGCTTCTACACAGCCCGACGTTACCAGAATGTCGTCAGGCCCACTGCTAATACCTGCTACGAGAGCCCGGCGGGCGATTTGAACCCGTAAACGTTCATAACCGGGTGGCATCTGGTACAGAACGCCCTGTTCGCCCC
>JAQUCQ010000086.1 GCA_028686145.1 Desulfuromonadaceae bacterium
TTTGAAAAGGTGCTATCATACTACAAAAGCGCGTGCCGTTAAATAATCAACTGATTGTCAGGCGGAATAACAAAGACCTCAATCGGCCTGGGAAAAAAGACGTAATTGAAGAAAGGGAACCATGACAGAGCAACTGGATAAAATACCGGAAACAGAGTGTAGCTGCGGAGAAATGCACAGGGGACATATTTGCTGGCTGACACATATGGGGTTGCTGAATGAGTCATATCACCTGAGTTGTGCCCCGACAGTATCGTCTGCTAAATGCGGAGCAATAGCTAATTTGCCCCACAATGTCTGTTTCCCCGTGCCGCTTGAGAAATAAGTGGCGCTCAACTGTTCGATTCAACTCCGCTGAAGAAAACCCATCCAAGACGGTTGGAGAGGTTTGTTCTGCTTATTCTACATCTTCAACGTTACTCCTGACCCCCATCAAATATGCCACGACAAATTCATCCAAATTCCCGTCCAGTACCGCCTCAGGGTTGCCGGATTCGACACCGGTACGCAAATCCTTAACCATTTTGTAGGGGTGCAGCACATACGAGCGGATCTGGCTTCCCCAGCCGATGTCTTTCTTTTCGGCGGCGACTTCGGATGACTTCGCTTTGCGCTCCTCTACTTCACGTTCATACAACTTGGCCCGCAGGACTTTCATGGCGGTGCCCCGGTTTGATATCTGGCTTCGCTCAGACTGGCAGGCAACGATAATGCCGGACGGAATATGGGTGATACGGACGGCCGAGTCGGTCGTATTGACGTGCTGACCGCCGGCGCCGCCTGAGCGGAAGGTGTCCACTTTCAGATCCGCGTCGCTGATTTTAATATCGATATCATCTTCCTCGATTTCAGGGAAGGCATACATCGAGGCAAAGGATGTATGACGGCGGGCATTGCTGTCAAATGGTGATATGCGGACCAGACGGTGAATCCCGGCTTCCGCCCTGAGGTACCCATAGGCATATTCACCGCTGACATTGAATGTAGCAGATTTCAAACCGGCTTCATCTCCGGCAAGATATTCAGTAATGACTGTCTTCCATCCTTTTTTCTCGCAGTAACGGAGGTACATACGCAGGATCATCTCAGCCCAGTCCTGTGACTCTGTGCCGCCTGCACCCGGATTTATGGTGATAAAGCAGGAATTGCGATCATGAGGGCCGGAAAGCATTCGTTGAAACTCGGCTGACTCGACCGCCTGAATCAGCCGGGCAGTCATTTCGCCAACCTCCACAAGTGTTTCGGCATCCTGGGCATCTTCTCCCAGTTCGATCATTATGCGGATATCCTCCGCTTGGCGCACAAGTGAGTCCCACATCTGGACAATCTTTTCCAGTGTCGTTCTCTTCTTGATTATATCCTGGGATTTCCCAGAGTCATCCCAAAAACCGGGCACTGACATTATCGATTCGATCTCCATGATCGATTCGCGTTTGGTTTCTATGTCAAAGTGCCCCCCTAAGCTTGGCGATCCGTTCTTCACAGTCCTTCACTTTTGCAATCTCTTCGCGGTACATGGCTGTTACTCCTTAGTTAGAAACTATTATTTTTATCATGGTCAGGGCGTAATTGTTTCCGTTTGAACCATCCTAATAGGGCAATGCCGGCGGTTAATAACACGCAGAACCAAGCTGGGGCATCTCCTATGGTGAGGTAGAGAGATGTGCCGCGGCCCGGTCGGATGTCGCCGGTGCGGTATGCTTCTACAAACAGGTTGGTCATAGTGTGAATGTGGCCGTTCTCGTCAACAATTGCCGTTACCCCGGTGTTTGCGGCGCGGATCAAAGGGGTGCGGGTTTCGATCGCACGGAAAATTGAGATGGCAAGGTGCTGATAGGGTGCTGATGAACGACCAAACCAGGCATCATTGGTGATTGCCACCATAACGCGGGCTCCGGCCTGGACATATTGTCGGGCCAGATCCGGAAATATTATTTCATAGCAGATCTGGATACCGAGTTTTATACTCCCCATATTCAGGGGGACCGCCCGTTCGCCGGGAGAAAAATCGCCGATACCGACTACAAGTTTGTTAATGAAGCTCAGGATGTTCCCGAGTGGCACGTATTCACCGAACGGCACCAGGTGGAGCTTGTCGGCGCGTCCGACTGTTTCGCCACTTGGAGATAGCAAAAAAGCACTGTTCAATAAGGTACTCTTGCCATTGCGGAGCTCATGGGCCGGGCTTCCGAACAGCAGATAGGCATGCATATCACGGGCAAGATTTCTGAGCCGTTCTGCCTGGAGCGGTTCATCCTGAAAAAAGAACGGTACGGCGCTTTCGGGCCAGACAATGAGGTCAACTCCTCCTTTGGACGCCTCGCGGGTAAGGCGCTCATAAGTGTCCAGCGTCTGTTCACGGAATTCAGGGCTCCATTTGATATCCTGAGCGATATTCCCTTGGATCAGGGCCACCCGCAGAGGTTTTGTATGGGGAATTTCCACTTCATTTAAACGATTGAAACCGTAGAAAAGTGTGCCGAGTAGAAGAAACAGAAGGACAATTGCACTTTTTACCGGGTAGCGGACACCAGCACCGGAAACCGCCCGCAGAGCGCGGTACAATACAATATTTGTCAGAACAATCAGCAGGGTTATGCCATAGACCCCCGCCAGGTCGGCAATCTGGATCAACGGTAAGGTACGGAACTGTGAGTGTCCCAGCATGGCCCAGCCAAAACCGGAAAACAGAAATGAGCGGATAAAATCAAAGGCGACCCAGGCGATTGGGAGGGTAAAGGCGGCTTTTATCCCGATTAGTTCCCCCAGGCGGGCAATATAGGTAGTCAGGCCATAGAACAATGCCAACCATAGAACCAGCATCAGATAGGCTGGAATACTGACTAACCAGGGCAGATGACCGTAACGGGTAAAAACGATATTAAGCCAGTAGAGAATGATTGCGTATGCAGTAATGCCGCAGGTCAGGCCAATACGGAACGCTATCCGCGGCGTGCTCTCTTCAAGGGCTATCAGTAACGGGATCAAAGCGATCCAAGCGAGGAAAGAGAGGCCGGGATTGGGGAAAGAAAGAGCAATCAGGATGCCACTGGCGATAGCCAGTCCACCTCGCCGGTCAAATAGTTGTTTGAGTAATGAAAAAGAGATCAGCGTTCTCACTCACGCCCCGGATCTTCTGCTGAAATGTTACTGATAAGGCTGATCCCTACTTTTTTCACACGTCGCAGATCAGCGTCAAGAATTGTAAGGCGTAGCCCGGCGCCATCAATAGTGTCTCCGATTGCCGGGATTTTCCCGATTAGATGAAAAACAAGCCCACCGACGGAATCAAAGTTGTCTCGTTCAATCTCAAGGTCAAAATATTCCTCAAGCTCTTCGACAGGGAGCCGCCCGTCAGCAGTAATGCTTCCATCAGGATTCGCGGTCAGCAGGGATTCTTCGCGATCGTGTTCATCCTGAATGTCCCCTACAATCTCTTCCAGCAGGTCTTCAATTGTTATTAGCCCGGATGTGCCGCCATACTCGTCAATGACAATTGCCAGATGGATGCGTTTGCGTTTAAATTCCTGCAACAGCTGCTCCAGGTTTTTTGATTCGGGGATAAAGTATGGAGGGCGCATAAGCTCTCGAACAGAGAGGTTGTTTTCATCAGTACCCCACTGTTTGAGAAGGTCTTTGGCATACAGAAGTCCAATAATATTGTCGATGGTGTCTTCATAAACCGGGATGCGGGAGTGGCCACAGGCGATGATCGTGTCCAATAGTTCGCGTATGGTGGCGTCGACGGTGACGCAGGCCATTTCAGTCCGGGGTATCATGACTTCCCGCACGATTGTTGTGCCGAGGGAAAAAATGGAGCGAATCATCTCGCACTCATCCTCGTTGACAAGGCCTTCTTCTTCTGAAGCTTCGATAAAATCGTTTATATCCTGCTCGGTTGTTCTTTTGCGTCCGGTCATAAAACGGCTGACGCGTTCGATAAAACCGGACCTTCTACTGCTGCCTTCGTCCACTGCTTTTTCCTCCTGATCGTTCTGGTTTTTTTGATCTTTTAGGCGCTTCTGATTTGTCGGGGCGTGGAGATTTCGGGCGTTCTTCGCGCTGCGGGCGTCCTGCAGATATGATTTTTGCTGGTTCTCCGGATAATTCGCGCACCTCAGCGTCCGAAAGATAGCGAAACTGCCCAGTTCTGAGCGTACCGAGTTGAAGAGCGCCGTAGCGAATCCGTTTAAGTCGTACGACAGAAAGACTGACGGCTTCGCACATTCTGCGCACCTGGCGATTGCGCCCCTCGTGAATCGCGACCGAAATCCAATCATTCTGTTCGCCGCTTTTCACCAGATTCACAACCGCCGGTGCGGTCATGCCATCTTCCAGCTTAATTCCTTCGGCCATGCGTTTGAGTTGCTGGTCGATAACCTTGCCACGAACCCGGACATGATACTCTTTTTCTATTTCATGGCGGGGATGCATCAGGCGATTTGCCCAGTCCCCGTCATTGGTCAGCAAAAGAAGTCCTTCGGTGTTGTAATCGAGGCGCCCCACCGGGTAAACCCGATCTGGGACGTCTTTCAGTAAATCCGTTACCAGTGGGCGATCCTGACTGTCTTTAAGTGCAGTGATATAGCCGGGTGGCTTATTGAGCAGGATGTAGAGGCGTTGTGCGTTGATCTTCAGAGGTTTGCCGTCCACTGAAATGGTATCTTTTTCCGGATCGGCCTTGCTGCCCAGTTCAGTGACCACTATGCCGTTAACGGTAACCTGGCCATTCAGGATCAGCGCTTCAGACGCGCGACGCGACGTGATTCCGGCGGCGGATATGATTTTTTGCAGACGTTCGAGCATAATGCCTCTTTGTTCAGTATATGCGGCAAGGATAAAAATCAGGAGGCAGCGCCTTTGGCAAACACCCTGACAATAATGTTTGCAAATTCAACAAAATGATCAAGAAGATGTTCAATCAACTTGATCATTAACTCAATATTCATACGCTGTTGTTATACGTGTGGGAATGTTCCGGAACTAATCATTCCCTCAAGCTGGTGATAAAGTTTAACGAAATAGTCTTGCCTGTTGTCCATATATGAAAAACTATTTCTGCCGTCTTTCGATTAACTCCGTTTTAGTGACGTTAGTAAGATCAAAACATTCAAGTTGATGGAAATCGCGACCCGTTTCAAGCGTTTTCTAGTACACGATATCTTAGGTAAACTCTATTTCGAATCCGATTATACAATGGCTTATGACGGCCATTATGTCAATACTACACTGTTATTCGTACATTAATTGCTCGCATGTCCTAATCGTCATTTATACCACTAACTCTGGCATTTGTTGTGTCATACCACTTATAACCACACCCCATATAATACGTATCTGATTATTACCATTGCGTTGATGACTCTTTTTAGGAACCGGAGTTATATGAAGTGTTATTTGAAAACAAATTGTTAGTTGTGGTGCAAAATTTTTCTTGTCAGTGCAATATCTGCACTTTTTTTTAGATATTATTGGTGGAGATCAAACTTAAGAACTATCAATTTCAACTGGTTAATATAGTTTTTGCAGTTGGCATGGATTGTGGACTTCTTGAGGATACGTTATGTGGCGTTGATAGTCAGCGTTAATCATAACCATGTAGTTTTAAAAACAAGGAAAATTCCGGTTGTGAACTCTCTTATAGCGTTGATTGGAAAGGTTCTGGCCTGCAACGACAATGGTTGTAAGGTAGATGCAACTGGATAAAATTTATAGGAGTTTGCTTAAGCGAAAGAAGTATTGACCTTTGTTTTTTTACCCCTGTCCAGTCTCGCACGGTTAGAAAGCATATTGCCGTAATAACCGTCTACCCATATCTGACCCCATCCCATCAAGAGAGGAGGAGATAAATGTAAAAATACAATCTAACTCTATTTCTGAAAGCATACCGATATATTAATGAAAAAGGAGACTAAAATGAAAAAAAACCTGGTGTCAGCAACCGTCTTTTTTCTGATTCTTTGTGCCGGTCCAGTGTTCGCCGCAAACCTCACAGACACTGAAAGGCTGGGGAAGCTTGTCTATGAGAGCAAATTGTTGTCGTGGAATCAGACACAATCTTGTGCCACTTGTCATAATAATGCAACCGGTTTTGCCGATTTGAATAATGCTACAGTATCTCTTGGCGACGATGGTGTGTCAACAGGAGGTCGGAACGCCCCGACCTCCGCTTATTGTGGGTTGAGTCCAGTGTTGCATCTGGATAAGGCAGGCGAGTATGTCGGTGGTATGTTCTGGGATGGACGGGCCTCTGGTTCTCGGATGCATGATCCTTTGGCTGAACAGGCCCAAGGGCCTCCACTCAATCCAGTGGAGATGAATATGCCTGATGTACAAACAATTATTGACAGAATTGCAAGAGATTCAGAGATCTCTTTTCTTTTCACCGCAGTATATGGTGCAGATGCCTTTACTGATGTGAATAATGCTTTTGATAATCTTGCTCGTGCGGTCGCTTCCTATGAGCGTTCTACAGAGGTAAGCCGTTTTTCCTCTCGTTTTGATGCGGGATCTTTAAACGCTCAGGAGTTACGAGGTAAAAAGTTGTTTTCCCAGAATTGTACAGTCTGTCATTCAATGGCACGGCTTGGGGGAGGTTTCCCCCTCTTCACCAGTTATAAGTATGTTAATGCCGGGGTGCCCAAGAATCCGGCCTTGGAATATGATCCTAATTGTGCCTATCGATATCCGGACTTGGGCCTTGGTGGATTTATTGGTGACCCAGCCCAGAACGGAAAATTCAAAATACCTACCCTGAGAAATGTTGCTCTGACCGCTCCGTACTCTCATAACGGCTATTTTACCACTCTGAAGGAGATGGTTTCCTTTATGAATAACAGGAGTGGTTTTACTCCGGAGGTTGCTGATAATCTAAGTACTGCTGTGGGAAATCTGGGTTTGAACGATAATCAGGTCGAAGATGTTGTCGCCTTTCTTAATAGCTTGACTGATATGTGAAGTTCTACTGTCTCAAAACGACTGTGGTTAGCCGTAGCTATGATAATCCGTGGCTGAATGCAACAATCTCCCAAGACGGGGTGTGACTGAGTTTAAAGTCTGGTGGTGGGATGGGGCGTTAATCTGCAAGGCAAGGAAAGCAAAACGTGGGAGTTGAACGGCTGATCAGGTGTAGCAGTCTTGTTTGTCTACGAACAACGATTCTGTAAAAAAGAAAGGCGAAGCAGGCATAGTCCCTGCTTCGCCTTTCTTTTATCCATGTTTGGATACTGGCAGTATTCTATTCAGCCAGCCGGGTCATGGCTCTGAATTTTTTGTAGCGGCCTTCCACAAGTTCGTCACCGGAAAGCTTGTTCAGCTCGGTAAGGTTGCGTGCGATTGCCTCTTTCATGTTTTTCGCTGTCGCTTCATGATCACGATGAGCGCCACCGACCGGTTCCTTGACTATCTCGTCGATGACACCCAGCTTTATAATGTCCTGGGCGGTCGGTTTGAGCGCCTCGGCGGCCTGTTCTCCCTTGGTGCCGTCTGACCAGAGGATAGCAGCGCATCCTTCCGGAGAAATGACGGCATACACTGAATGTTCCAACATCAGAATCCGGTCACCGACCGCAATTGCCAGTGCCCCACCGGAGCCGCCTTCGCCGGTAATACAGACGATAACGGGGGTACGCAGACTGGCCATCTCGCGCAGGTTGCGGGCAATTGCTTCGGCTTGGCCGCGCTCTTCGGCGCCGATACCGGGATAGGCTCCCGGGGTGTCGACAAAAGTGATGACCGGCAGCTTGAATTGTTCGGCCATCTGCATCAGGCGCAGAGCCTTACGGTATCCTTCCGGATTGGGCATGCCGAAATTGCGGTAGACCTTTTCCTTGGTGTCACGCCCCTTCTGGTGGCCGATCACCATTACCGGTTGGCCGTCGAAGCGGGCAAGGCCGCCGACAATGGCATGGTCATCACCATAGTTACGGTCGCCGTGCAGTTCAACAAATTCTGTGAACATGAGGTTTATATAGTCCTGAGTAAAGGGACGGTTAATGTGGCGGGCTACCTGAGCGGTCTGCCAACGGGAAAGATTGGCAAAAATATCAGCCCTCATCTGTTCCACGCGGCTTTCTAAGGCAGTTACATCGGCGCCGATATTCAATCCGTCACTGGCCAAAGCATTCAACTCTTCAATTTTCTTTTCCAGTTCCACTATTGGTTTTTCAAATTCAAGATAAAACGGGCTTGCCATAATCATCACCTCATATATTTACTCAAAAGTGGCGGCATTATATCCTAACAGTCTCTCCACATCCAGCCTTAAATCATCACTGGCCGCAACGTTCATTCCAGTTGTCAGCGGCATGGTTGAGCGACTCCGTTCCGGTATCAGAAACTGGATTGATGCCGGTATGCTTCCCGGGTGCCGTTCGATAACCTCTTTAAGGAGGGTAATATGCCCTGGCAGGGTTTCATTGGTGCGCAGGATGATCGATACTTTTTTGGTAGTCTGAGCCCGGGCCTCGGCGAGTAGTTTAATGTCACCGGCCGGACCTCGATCACGCTGGAAACGTTTGCCGTTATTCTCTTCGCCACCCTTCATAATCAGTACCTTGCAGCCTTTTTCGCCTTTTTCCAGCTTGCCGACTACCAGCAATGGGTCATCAGATTTCAGCAGTGGAGAGGTCGTTGCGTAAATGTCGGAAAAGACGGTGATTTCTACAGAGCCTGTCAGATCTTCAATGGTGACGAACCCCATCCGGTCGCCTTTTTTGGTTGTAATCTCCTTGAAAGCAGAAACGATGCCGCAGATCCGCACTTCGCTGCCATCAGCCATTTCCACCATGCTGGCAATGTCGGTGTTGGAGAGGCGTTTGACGTCATCAATGTAACGATCCAGCGGGTGACCGGTGATCAGAAAACCAAGAGCTTCCTTCTCATACGCCAACTTCTCCTTGTCATGCCATTCGGGGGTGGTAGGAAGTTTCATGCCACCGTTGCCATTTCCCCGCGAGACTTCTTCGGTTCCAAAGAGCGAAACCTGGGTACTGGCCTTTTCTTCCTGGATTTTCTGTCCGTAGTTTGAAGCGGTTTCCAGTCCCTCCATTTGGGCGGAACGGGTCGCTCCAGTGGAGTCAAAGGCGCCGCACTTGATTAACGACTCGATCACCCGCTTGTTTACCCGGCGCAGGTCAACCCGTTCGCAAAAGTCATATAGACTCTTGAATGGGCCATCCGAACGAGCTTCAAGAATAGCATCGATTGCGCCGGAACCGACATTTTTTACTGCTCCGAGGCCGAAACGCATGGACGTGCCGACGACGGTAAAGGAAAGACCGGAGGTGTTGATGTCGGGAGGCAGTACTTCAATCCCCTGCTCCCGGCAGTCGCTGATGTTCTTGACAACCTTGTCGGTGCTGTCCATGTCGCAGGTCAGGAGCGCCGCCATGAACTCGACCGGATAGTGGGCTTTCAGATAGGCGGTTTGATAGGCAATCAGTGCATAGGCGGCCGAATGGGACTTGTTAAAGCCGTACTCGGCGAACTTGGCCATCTGGTCGAAAATCGCTTCGGCCTTTTTAGTGTCGATCTCCAGTGCTTTGGCGCCGGCCAGAAAGGTGTCCTTCTGGCGTTCCATCTCCTTGGCATCTTTCTTACCCATGGCGCGGCGCAGCAGGTCGGCCTGTCCCAGGGAATAGCCGGCCAGGGTGCGGGAAATCTGCATAACCTGTTCCTGATAGACGATGACCCCGTAGGTGTCTTTGAGGATCGGCTCCAGCTGAGGCAGGTCGAAAACCACCTTCTGGCGACCATGTTTCCGTTCAATGAAGTCATCAACCATGCCGCATCCCAGCGGACCAGGGCGGTACAGGGCGCAGGCGGCAATAACATCCTCGAAACAGGAGGGCTTCAACTTGATCAGCATCTCTTTTATGCCGCTCGACTCCAACTGGAAGACTCCAGTGGTATTGCCGATGCTGATCAGGTCATAGCTGGCCACGTCGTCGTCACGCAAAGTAGTAATGTCGAAGTCCGGTACTTTTACTCGCACCAGTTTGACGGCATTTTCGATGACGGTCAGGTTTTTGAGACCGAGAAAGTCGAACTTGACCAGGCCTACCAGTTCAACATATTTCATCGAATACTGGGTATTGATAGAACCGGTTTTCTGGTCCTTGTAAAGCGGCAAAAACTCTTCCAGCTGATCCGGCGCTACAACAACAGCAGCGGCGTGGGTCGATGCGTGCCGGGTGAGTCCTTCAAGGCAGAGTGCCGTATCCAGCAAATCCTTTACCCGGGGGTCGGCAGTACACAGTTCATTGAGCTGCGGTTCCTGCTGGAGCGCCTTACTCAAAGTCATCTTTAAATCATCCGGAATCAGCTTGGCTATCCGGTCGACGTCACCGTAGGTCATGCTCAGTGCCCGCCCGACATCACGAATGGCGGCCTTTGCACCCATGGTACCAAAGGTGATGATCTGACAGACCCGGTCACGACCGTACTTTTCTATCATGTACTGAATCACCTCGCCTCGGCGATCCTGGCAGAAGTCAACGTCGATATCAGGCATGGAGATACGTTCAGGATTGAGGAATCGTTCGAACAGCAGGTTGTAAGGGAGCGGGTCGAGATCGGTGATTTTGATGGAGTAC
>JAQUCQ010000087.1 GCA_028686145.1 Desulfuromonadaceae bacterium
TGTCGCAGCAATTGAGCATAATCCGTACGTTGTCATGATTTTTACCAGTGTTACTTTTATGGCACGGAGGTTAGTCACCCCCATGCGCACTAATCCGGAACACCCAAACGCTTGCTGAGAGTCTGGTGGGCAATGCCAAGTAACAGTGCCGCAGATCTTTGATTGCCGTTGGTCAGGTTCATGGCAGAAGATGTCAGATAATCTTCAGTCTCCTTGATAGTCGGGAAACGGCCAAAGAAAGCATACAAAGCCGCATCCAGCTCCTTACTCGGCACCAGAAGTGCCACATTGGAAAGACCGGGTTCATGGCCCGCTAACCCGACAAAGCAATCGAGGGTCAACAAACCAGAAGCGTGCCGTGCAACGGCATCTGAAATCATGGCATGCAGTTCGCGGACATTGCCTTCGAAATGATAGGTTGAGAGAAGCGCCGTAACTTCCCGTGAAGGAACTGGCTTGGGTTTATTGAGTGATTTTGACGCTTTTTCAAGAAAATGGTCCAACAGGGCTGGAACATCTTCGCGACGTTCTCTCAATGGAGGAACCTGAATATGATGAGCACAGAGCCGGTAGTAGAGATCCTTGCGAAATTTGTTGGAGGCAATGAGGCTGGAAAGATCCTTATTGGTCGCTACGATCAGCCGGGCATCGGTTTTTTTCAGAACATCTGATCCCACAGGGTAAAATTCCTGTTCTTGGATAAGCCGCAACAGTTTGATTTGGGATGATTCATTCAAATCACCGATCTCATCAAGGAACAGAGTGCCACCGGCGGCGGCTGTAATAAGGCCGTCACGCGGTTGATCTGCGCCGGTAAAGGCACCTTTTTTATGACCAAACAGAGTATCGGAAAACATGTTATCATCAAGTCCAGCGGCATTAACCGTAACAAAAGCTCCTTTTCTGCCGCTCAATGTTCCTATCGCCTGAGCAATCAACTCTTTACCGACTCCGGTTTCACCGGTAATCAATATCGGCTGGTCTGATTTTGCAATAACTTCAATATACTGAAAAATGGCACGCATTTTTTTGCTGGTCGTGATAATGGCATCGAATGCCGCAGGATGCTCCAAACGGTCATTAAGCAGATATTCCCGTAAGTTGCGGTTCTCCAAAGAAAGCTCATTGATATGAAGCGCATTTACAACACTTAGTAACAGGCGCTCAACCTCGACCGGCTTGGTGAGATAGTCGACAGCACCTGCTTTTATGCAGCTTACCGCCGTTTCGATATCATCTGAAGAGGTCATGACGATAACAGGAATGTGCGGGAAATTACGAATCAGGACGGGGAGAAGTTCCAACCCAGACACATGAGGCATCATCAGGTCAAGAACAATGACCGAGACAGGATGATCTTCAAGAAACTGGACAGTCTTCCTGCTGTCGGTAAGTGTCAGGACATTCTTTACTCCTTCACTCTCCAGAGCAGTAACATGAATGTCAAGCACCACGCGATCATCATCTATCAACAACAGCGGCAATTGCGAATTGAGTTTTGAAATCATATTATCCTTTCGTGTCCTTGATGGCGTACAACAATCTTCAAGAGACTGATTCGATCGATTTTAATCGCTTGCTGATGGTTTGGCGTGTGACCCCCAATATTGAAGCAGCAGCCGCGTAGTTTCCCTCAGAAATTTTCAATGCTTCCACTATCAAATAATCTTCTATCTCACGGAACGTGGGCAGACGGCCAAAGAGGCTGTAGATCCCTGCAGTGGTGACAACTGGCATGGAAGAAGGGGCGCGAGAGGATCCTGATGCCGCAGTGGAAATACCCAAAAAATCATCACATGTCAGGGGACCTTCTTCATGGCGGGCTACGGCATCACTGACTTTTGCCTGCAACTCCCTGACGTTGCCAGGAAAATCATACTCAGTGAGTGCCTTGATGAGTTCAGGAGAGACGACAGGAACACTTCTCCCAAAGTGCCGTGCGGCTTCTTCGACGAAGCTGTCAAGCAGAAGCGGAATATCCTCCCGTCGCTCGCGCAGTGCAGGAATATGTATCTGATGGGTGCAGAGTCGGTAATAAAGATCTCGACGAAAACGCCCTTCCTTGATACGTTCCTGCAAATTTACATTTGTCGCCAGAACAATCCGTGCAGAACAGGTTTTCACCAGATCGGCACCAACCGGGTAATATTCCCGTTCTTGCAGAAGCCGCAGAAGCTTAACCTGGGACAATTCATTCAAGTCTCCAATTTCGTCCAGAAACAGTGTGCCCATTGCAGCCTTGCAGACCAATCCGTCACGGTATTGATCTGCACCGGTAAAAGCGCCTTTCTTATGCCCGAAAAGCGTATCAGAAAACATGGCGTCATCAAGACCGGCAACATTGATGCTGACAAACTGCCCCCTTACTTTACTGATCCGGTGAATCGCACGGGCAAACAACTCTTTACCAACACCGGTTTCTCCCGTAATTAGCACCGCTTGAGGCGAGCAGGCGACAACCTCGGTATACTGAAAGATCGAACGCATCTTCCTGCAGGTTGTCTTTATTTCTGTAAACGCCTCTGGATGTTCAAGGCGGTCGCTGAGCAAATATTCTTTCAGGGACAACGCTTCCTGCTGTAATCGGCTTGAATTAAGTACCTTTTCAACTGCCTGGACCAGACGGATGGGCTCAACCGGCCTGACCATATAGTCAACAGCTCCAGACTTCATGCAGTTGACAGCTATTTCCACATCAGATGATGCCGTTTCCACAATAACCGGGACAGTCGGATAATCTCGGCAGATTCGTGATAAAAGCTCAACTCTATCAAAAGTGTGAGTCATTTCAAGAATGACCAGAGAAGCGCTATTCTGTTCAAGAAACGGTAGAATGGCACGGCTGTCAGTAAGGGTGAGAACCGGGCTTATTCCAGCATCCAGAAGTGTGGACCGGGTCTGTTCCAACGGTTCTGCATCATCACCGACCAGCAAAACCGAATATACTGTTCCCAGAGCTTCAACTGTCATATTCCTTCGTCCCCATAACCATTTCCATTTTGTACTCAGGATTTTTTTCAAGCAAGCTTATCAACATACAATGAGTGATTCTGAAAAGTCCTTATAACTACTCCCTTTTATCGCATTTGTTTCGCTTGTCAAGTTTCCATACGTCTATTTTTTCACTCTTACCCACATATACCGATATTGCCATGGCTCCAATAGTAACAACTGCTGTTTTTATTAACAATCATCACTAATAACGTTTTTCAGCCATTGTCCCATATCATTCACCAACTCTTTAGTCTCTAACGTAACATCTTTCGTTGGTAACTACGCTGCCATACATAAGATAACATAATATTATTAATGCATATTTTTGCAATTACCACCTGGCACGGTATGTGATTAATTATATAGAGTGATAGCGCATCAACAAGGAAATGAGAGTGATCTCACCGTGGATGTCTTTAGACTCTATCAGGTAATCGTTCTTTATGTCGTCTGAAAACATTCGGTAATGCAGCAAGGTAATCGCCAGATCTGCATTGTATAAATGCAGCTCTCTCATGGCAATTAGGAAAAGGACATAAGGATACTGTCTCGCTAAAAAAGGGATAGACATACAATGATAACGGCACTTTCCATCACTGCAATGTCAATTGCAGCACTATTTTCGCTTTATTTTACACTACGAAAGGACACACCCTCCCTGCCGGTTCCTCTTGCTATTGCAGTCATGCTGTCTGCGGTTCTGGAATTTTTTGACCTGTTGATATTGCATAATCCGGAACAGCTCTACCTCTGGAAGAAGTTTTCCCTTATGACCGAAGCCATGCTGCTCCCTG
Organism: Desulfuromonadaceae bacterium; assembly: GCA_028686145.1. Classification (GTDB taxonomy): domain Bacteria; phylum Desulfobacterota; class Desulfuromonadia; order Geobacterales; family Pseudopelobacteraceae; genus JACRCG01. The sequence goes on from JAQUCQ010000087.1 coordinate 3,789, forward strand.
TATGGCTCTGGTTCTCTCTGACATATGCGCGACAGAAGGGCTACCAAACGACCTCAATCCCGCTCCGGATACTGCTGGCCATCTCGCCACTCATAGCCATATTTGCACTCATACTGCCTATCCGTTCATTTGTCTATTCACCTGATTTTGCCTCGGAAAAAGTCCTCTTCCTCGGCAATAACGGCTTCATATTTTATTTCCTGATGTTTGTCTACCTGATCGTAGCCCTAATTCAACTTGAACAGACACTGACACATACAACATGGACCTCGCGTTGGAAGATAAAATTTGAGCTATTGGGAGCTGGGGCTATTCTTGCAATTATGATCATATACTACAGTCAGGGCCTTTTCTTTCGCACGATCAACATGCAGCTGGTCCCAATGAGAACCGCTGTCCTGATCGTTGCCATTGCGATGATGGCCTATTCCCGTAAGAAGCATGGAAGTGGCGTAAACATTCACGTTTCGCCTCAGATTGCATGTAAGTCCGTAGTGCTTCTTGCCGTCGGTATGTATATCATCTTTCTCGGGATTATCGGAGAAGGAATGAGATATTTCGGAGATGGATTTCAGCGTGCAATGGTCTACTCTCTCGTCTTTTTTATCGGTCTCGGGTTGTCAGTCATTCTCCTTTCGGAATCGGTCAAGCGCAAGATCAAGGTATTCATCAACAAAAATTTCTACCATAACAAGTATGACTACCGTAGCCAATGGCTTCAGTTCACGGATCGACTATCGACTTCACACACCAGTGAGAGCCTGCTTCATTCAATCGTTACAGAATTTTGTGACACCTTCGGAATGGAGACGGGAGCATTATTCATCATTAACCAGGAGCATGAAACATATCAACAGGTTGCAAGCATTGCAGTGGACAGCAACGATGTAACCTTCGCCATCAACGATCCCGCTATCCAATCTCTGGTCGGTAGTCGATGGATTGTTGATTTACGGGATAATATTGTGGCATCTGAAAATAACAGTCACGGAGCATTTTTCAGAGATGCAGGCGCCTCCTTCATCATACCGCTCTTCATGAACGATGACGTTGATGGGTTCATACTTTTGGGAAGACCTCACAGCAATGAAGAAATTTATAACCATGAAGACTTTGACTTGATGAGGACGCTCGCAAAACAGGCCTCATCAGCACTTTTGAATTTAAGGCTCTCGGATCAGCTATCCTGTTCACGAGAGTTGGCTGCAATTGGCAAAGTATCTACCTTCGTAATGCACGACTTGAAGAATCTGATTTCCGCTCTCTCACTTATGCTTGAAAATGCACAGGAGCATATCGGCCTCCCTGCTTTTCAAAGCGACTTGCTCACATCACTCAGGAATACCGTCACCAAGATGAATGCTCTGATCTTGCGCCTTAAGCATCTTCCGGAGAAAAGCGCGCTGCAACTTACTCCTGTTGATCTACTGGTGATGGCGCGTGAAACCGCAGCCCTGGTGAATGGAACGGTTCTGGATGTAACAGGAAAGCATGTAATTGCAGAGGTAGACCGAGAAGAACTGCAAAAAGTGGCCCTCAATCTCATGTTGAATGCTGTTGAGGCAACAGATGGAAATACACCAGTGAAGGTGGAAGTCGGTGAAAGCGAAAGCCCGTTTATACGCGTAAGAGATGAGGGGCGCGGCATTCCTACGGCATTCTTACAATACATGCTATTCAAACCCTTCTCCAGTACAAAGAAACAGGGCATGGGAATCGGGCTCTATCAAAGCAGGCAGATTATTGAGGCGCACGGCGGCAGGATCGAAGTTGTGAGTACCATCAACCAAGGCTCGGAATTCACCGTCTGGTTGCCAAAAATCAACGTAGGAACCGCCTAACAAAGGGTGTCTATGGAAAAGCTCATCATAATTGAGGACAACCAGGAAATAAGCAACCAGCTTCGCTGGGGACTCGCAAAGGAATACGAAGTCTTTGTAGCCTGTGACCGCATGGAAGCGCTCCCGCTTATAAAAAAACATGCCCCGAGAGTAATCACACTCGACCTCGGTCTGCCACCTGACGAAACGGGTTGCGAAGAAGGATTCCGGTGTCTTGAGGAAATTCTTCAAAGAACGCCTTCCGCTAAAGTTATCATGATTACCGGTAATGATGAGCGTGAAAATGCTTTACGGGCAGTGCAATGCGGTGCATACGATTATTACTGCAAACCCTTTGATCTGTCAGAACTGAAAGTCATCCTCAAAAGAGCCTTTCACCTGGCGGCAATCGAAAATGAAAATTCACGTCTTCAGAACAGTATCGATCTGCATGGTTTCACCCCGGGAGGTATCATCGGTACATCACCCCGCATGTTGGGGGTTTTTTCTTCTATCCGCAAGGTTGCTTCATCAGAAGTAGCAGTCTTGATTACCGGTGAAAGCGGTACCGGAAAGGAGCTGGTCGCCAAGGCGATTCACGAACTTAGTCCGAGAAAACCGAAGAGTTTTATTGCTATAAATTGTGGGGCCATCCCAGAAAACCTGCTGGAAGCCGAGTTATTCGGCTACGAAAAAGGCGCTTTCAGCGGTGCTAATACGCGTGTTCAGGGAAAAGTGGAATTCGCTCATAAAGGGACACTTTTCCTTGATGAAATTGGCGAACTGCCACTCAATCTACAGGTCAAACTGCTTCGTTTTCTACAGGAGAAGACTATCCAGCGAGTTGGAGGAAGAGAAGATATCTCTGTTGATGCCCGCATTATTGCAGCAACCAACAGAGATATCGTCAAAGAAACGGAAGCGGGCGCTTTTCGCGAAGATCTCTACTACCGAATTTCAGTCATTCACATTAAACTGCCGCCACTCCGTGATCGCGGAGAGGACATCATACTTCTGGCAAACTTTTTTCTTCGCCGCTGCAGTCACCAATTCGGAAAAAAAGTTCATCGTTTCAGCCCTGACTCCATAAAACTTCTTGAATCGTACGAATGGCCCGGAAATGTGCGGGAATTGGAGAATAAGGTACAGCGGGCGGTCATAATGTCAGATAGTTCCATCATTGAACCCGAAGCCCTCGACTTTTCCCTTAAAACAGCCAAAGAGGGAATCCATTCCTTTGCCAACCTGTCACTGAAAGATGCCCGTGAAATGGTTGAGCGAGAAATGGTGATTGCAGCGATAGAAAATCAGAAGAATAACATGGCCAAGACCGCCGAGGTGCTCGGAATCAGCAGGCCGACCCTTTATGATCTGGTAAAAAAGCATAACATTTCAAAACTTTTGGAACAGGAACCGGCATGAGTTTATATACTTGTTTATCTGCGTCAGTCAGGCAGGGGCAGACAGGACAGAATACAGCGATTTGCTAATCTCTTCAATAATGTACGGTTTAACAATGACCCCCTTAAAACCGAAGGCCTTGTAATTGGACATAATTGGATCGTTTGAATACCCGCTAGAAACAAAAGCTTTCACGTGCGGATCAATCTCCAGCAGTTTTTTTATAGCTTCTTTACCACCCATCCCTCCAGGAATTGTCAAGTCCATGATGACCGCATCAAAAGGCCGTTGGTTGGCAAGGGCAGTTTGATAACGAGTTATCGTTTCCTCACCGTTTTTAGCAAATGAAGCGGTATAGCCAAGGTGGCCGAGAATTATTCCGGCAACATCCCTGATCATTTCTTCGTCGTCCATGACCAGAACGTGCCCGGTACCGTCAACAACAAGCTGTGTTATTGGCGACTCCAGTGAATTGGTTTCTGGGGATGCGGGGAGAAAAATATGAAAAGTTGATCCTTTCCCCGGAATTGAATCAATGGTTATGCAGCCGCTATGATTCTTAATAACCGAATAGGATGTGGCAAGGCCAAGACCGCTTCCTGTCTTTTTGGTAGTAAAATAAGGATCGAATATTCTGAGCAAGTGCTCGCTGGATATACCTTTCCCGGTATCTCGAATGCTGATGTGGATATAGTTCCCGTGCGGCAGCGGCAAGTTGTCAGAGTCGCTTTTCTCCAGATTCTCTGCGTCGATGAAGATTGCTCCACCATCAGGCATCGCTTGATCGGCGTTAAGCACCAGATTGTGTATCACCTGGCTGATTTGCCCGGCATCCATTTCCACCGGCCACAGGCTACTGGCAATATTGAAACAACAGCGAACATTTGCCCCCCTGAGGGCAAAGCCGGCCGAATCCGTGAGAATCTCAACAATCGAAGCGGTTTTTTTAACTGGCGCGCCACCCTTGGCAAAGGTCAGAAGCTGCTGCGTCAGGTCGCGGGCTCGGAATGCTGCTTTTTCAGCTTCTTCAAGCCGTTTATGGATTAGGTCACCAGGGTTGGCATGCATTGCCGCAATGGAAATGTTGCCGATAATTCCCGTGAGCATATTATTGAAATCATGGGCAATGCCCCCGGCAAGAACTCCAAGCGACTCAAGCTTTTCGGCCCGCTGTAGATTGGTTTCCAGGACTTGTTGTTCGCTGATATCGCGAAACACAAGAACCGTACCGACAACGGCATTTTCAGCGTTGCAAATAGGCGCGCCGCTGTCGGCAATTACCCGGACCGTACCATCCTTGGCAATGAGAGTTGAATGGGTATCCAGTGAAATGACCGTTCCGGTTTTCAGCATTTTTTCAGCAAGATTTTCACACCGTTTCCCAGTTTTTTCACTGATAATGTGGAACACTTCTTCCAGCGGCTGGCCGCAAGCTTCCAACTGACTCCAGCCGGTGAGCTGTTCAGCTATCTTGTTGATCAAAACAACTCTCCCGGATGTATCAGTAGTGATCACACCATCACCAATACTTCGCAGAGTAACGGCCAGCTGCTCTTTTTCTGCGGCCAAAGCTTCTTCAGACAGTTTATGCCACGACATATCTCGGAAAATACTGCGAGTGGCAATTGGAACCCCATTAATAAATTTACAGTTGGCACTTCCTTCAACAGTGATTTTCCGCCCGTCCTTACTGACGAAAACCACCTCCACATGGCTGACTTCCTGCCCTTCCATAACCCGCTGGAATAGCTCACTGCAGTGACTATGGCATGAGGGGTCAATGATATCGAAGATACGCAGGTTCTCAATTTCCTGTTCGCTGTAACCAAGTACTTTCCGCCAGGCCCGGTTGACATAGATAAAACGGCCATCGGGAGCAACACTCTGGATCAGGTCGTTTGCATTTTCAAACAGGTCGCGATACCGCTCTTCACTTTCGCGCAGGGCCTCTTCCTTCAGCATACGCTCGGTAACGTCAAGGTAGACTGCCAGACAGTTGCTAATCATGCCATCCAGATCGTGGATGGGCGTGACTATTATTTCATAGCTACGCCCACGATTTTCCCAATTATTGAATCTTACCGGTTTATTTGTCGCAATCGCCTTGTTGAACTGACACAACTCGTACGGGACATTCCCCCCACAGATCAGTTCCAGGCACGTTTTACCGATAATATCGCCGTCATCTCTCTCAGAAAAGAAAAAATCCTTCATTTTTTGATTTAACGAATGAATAGTCCTGTCTTTATTCAGGAGCATGAAACCAATTCCCGCGGCATCTAATATGGCAATGTTTTTTTCGTTGGCCAGAAGTAGCTCAGCATTCGTATGGTGGAGATGGCCCAAGATCTGCCTAAATGAGTCACAGATAATGCCAATGGGATCCAGTTCAATAAGAGTTTCGTCATCTAGCCCCTCTTGTCCGAGCGGCAAAGTACCCATTACGGTCAGCATCTGGTTGACCTTGGCACGGATATAATCGTTTTGGAATCCCAGCTTGGCTCGCAATTTGGCATTTTCCCGAGTCAACCGGTTGATTTCCTGATTTAAGAGAGAGACGTCGACATTGGCGTTACTGTTCTCATGGTCTTTTGTCATCTTGCCGGATTCCTTCACTTTCATATTACGTACTGCGGAAAATTGGTGTTTTCCCGCTATGGCTTAGTAATCGTAATAGTGTAGTAACGTTGACATTTTTGAACATCTACCTTGAAGCCCATGTTGGATGCTGCTTCCGGAATTGTGTGGGTACCGTCCCTGCTGTCGGTTTTGAATAACAGAACAACCGTGCCGTCCGTGAGTTGGGAGCTATATTTGTTTAGTTCGCGTAACGCTACAAGCAATGAAGCCGGGCAGATTTGTCCGCAGATGTCGAACTCGATAAGTTGAAAAGTGTCAGTAGCCATGCACGAACTCCAGCAAGGAAAAAGCTGTTATTTATAGACACGTTCAAGTAGCATGGTGTGGCATATGCAGAATTATTCGGGATAGGTGATTTACATACCATATTGATGGTGAAATTTCACCGCCTTATTACACACCGGGAGAGAATTTGACTTCCTAACCACGCTCCTGGGAAAAGCCCTACAACAAAGAGCAGGCTCTGAGCTGCTAGGATCGGTATCCCACCAAGAAGATGCCAGACATTGCAACCAGGCGCCATACGTGAGGCAAGTCCCATGATGACACCACCAATTGCTGCAGACAAGTAATGCTGCCAAGGTAGTTTTACATACACTCTGAATTCATTTAAAAGTACTGCAGAAAGGGTTCCGCCGAGCATGATCCCGGCAACAACCGGAAACTGGATCAAAGCAATTGCGTCTAGTCCTGGTCCAGGACCGCCCCTAAGCTGCATGCCGGTTACCGGTTGTTGATAGGTAAGGGGTAACGATTTGAAATAGGCCAGTTTTTGGAGATGTGTGCTAAAAAACAATGCTTCGAGTGAGCCGGCAATTTTTGCATATGCAGTTGTAATTCCCAACGGCATGCCGATGGCAACATACGATATAACGCCAAGTAGTGAAAGGATGAGCGCCGCCTGCCATGGCTGCACAGAACCGGTTAACAA
>JAQUCQ010000434.1 GCA_028686145.1 Desulfuromonadaceae bacterium
CGCCAGCAGGTTGGCAATCAAACCCAGCACTGCAATGATCAGCATCGGAGTTGTTTGTACGTCTTCAGGCGACATCAGCCGTTTGCTCCCCTCATACAGAATACCGATAGCCATGAGAAAGACGGTCAGGCCATTGATCAGTGAGGCCAGCACTTCAGCTCGATGCAAGCCGTATGAATGGTGTTCTCCGGGGGGCTGAGCGGCCAGTTTGATTGCTGCCAGAGAGAGTATCAGTGCAAATAGGTCCAGAAATACATGGCCTGCATCTGATAGGAGTGCCAAGGAGTTGGACCAGATACCGCCGACGATTTCGGCCACCAGAGTAATGGCGGTCAGGGCGATAGCAAAGAGCAAGCGTCGTGATATGTTTGCGTCAATCGTTGTCATAGCGTGCCTGTCTTGCCGGTGCTGCAACTGCAGCTACATGAACAACTCATTCCCCGCGCCTTACTGAACGCCTCCCGGCCTTCCCGAAGTGTCAGCCAGGAGATCAGCATGGAGCCAATGGCATCAAGGCTGGCGATGCCGGTCAATTCATAGCCGATGCTGGAGATCATGAGAACCAGCGACAGGGAAAGGCAAGCCCGGGAGCAGGCGGCGTCAGCCAGAATAGCCGGTGAGTTGAGTGCCGTGCCGACCGTGGTTTTCTGGCGGATCAAATACCACATGAAGGACATTGACAGCAGTGATATGGCAATGCCCCAAACGGTTGTTTCCGGTTTATGGTGCTGATAAAGGTTAATAGCGGCTGTAAGCACCAGGCCTAATGACAGTGCATAGAATGCCGCTCCGGTAATCCTGAGAGCCCGCTGTTCGAATTCGTCCCGCGTTTCTCCCGCGTTTGTCTTAATCCTGCGCACCATGTGCCATACGCCGATCGCTGAAATAACTTCGATAAAGGAGTCCATGCCGAATCCGAATAACGCCAGGGTTTCATCGGCAGCTCCTGCCCAAACGGAGACGCCACCTTCAACTAGGTTGTAGATGATAGTGAACAATGCCAGAAACTGAGCACGGTAGTAAAGTTTCTCTTTCATGCGGGAAGCTGTCCTTTCAGAGAATTGCATTAAACAGGTAACCAACCAGAACTATCGCTACGGCAACTGTACCAAAGAATATAACTAAAAGCCGATTTTTAAGTACGTTCTTTAGAATAATAGCTTCCGGAACCGATAAGGCGGTGACCGCCATCATAAATGCGAGTACGGTGCCTATCGCCATCCCCTTCTCCATCAAGGCGTGTACAATGGGAATGACTCCGGCGGCGTTGCTGTAAAGCGGTACTCCAAGCGCTACCGCTACCGGTACGGCAAAGGGGTTGTCACGGCCGGCCCAGCGCACCAGGAAATCTGCGGGAACATAGCCGTGGATGAAAGCGCCCAGGCCGACGCCGACCACCACATAAGGCCATATTTTTTTCAAGAGGCTCAGGGTGTATTCACGGGCGTAGCCAAGTCTCTCCAGAAAAGTCTGTTCCACAATCTCGGCAGTACCGACCTGTATCTCCCAGACGTAGTCCTGGACGTATTTTTCCATCTTCAGTTTGCCAATGATAATGCCGGCGACAATTGCTACCAGCAAACCGGTCCCGATATAGATCAATGCGATCTTCCAGCCGAACAGTCCCCAGAGCATGATTAACGCGACTTCGTTTACCATGGGAGAAGAGATCAAAAATGAGAATGTTACCCCTAACGGCACTCCTGATTCGACAAAACCAATGAAAAGCGGCACCGCCGAGCAGGAGCAGAAGGGGGTCACTATCCCCAGCAGAGCCGCCAGAACGTTACCCACATATTCTCGCTTGCGGGAAAGTAGTCGCTTGGTCTTTTCCGGAGGAAAGGAGGTGCGGATGATCGCTACGACGAAAATGATGGTCGCCAACAACAGGAAGATCTTGGCAGTGTCGTAAAGAAAAAAGTTTAACGACTCGCCCAGATGGGTTCCAGGGGTGAGTCCAAGCAGATCGAATGTAAGATAATCAGCGGTTTGTTTTAACATGCCGTGCTCCAGGATTATATGATTGATTAATCATATAACTACTGAAGGGCATAAATGTCAAGTCGAGAATTATTGCGGATGTGGCAATGCGTCTACTTTTCCTACAAACCAAAACAAGCTGCAGAAGTTTCTATGAACCAGTTGGGTAGTGAGTTTGGGTGTTGACGGCATTCACAAAAAAACAAGATTCAGTATAGAGCATTTTATGCTTATGCCATTTTGTTATTTTGCCATGACAAACATTCAATTTTATTTTATGCGAAAACCGGTATACATGGCAGTAGATTCATTACCATTCTTGTACCGTCAGGATACAGACCCGACAAAAGGAGAACACCTACAATGAAGAAAATCATCATCATGCTGTCCCTGTCCCTGTTTGTTGCTACCGCAGTCTTTGCCGCAGAAGGCAAGGTCGTTTCCGTTGCCGATGGGCAAGCTGTCGTTGAGATGGGTACCGATGCCAAGCTGAAGAAGAACGCTGCAGTTAAATTGAACGGCAAGTCCGGCAAGGTTACTGAAGTTGAAGGCACC